>DATHXP010000124.1:0-4004 GCA_035459605.1 Halomonas sp.
CGTCCAGCAGGGCAGCGTCCGGGTGCTGGCGGGCGACATGGCCGACGCCGCGCATCACCGGCTGACCTGTCCGCGCATCGCCTACATGCCTCAGGGGCTGGGCAAGAACCTGTACCCCACGCTGAGCATACGCGAGAACCTCGAGTTCTTTGGCCGACTGTTTGGCCAGGGCAAGTCCGAGCGCGATAGGCGTATCGAGGACTTGACCCGCAGCACGGGGCTTGGCGAGTTCACCGAGCGCCCGGCGGGCAAGCTGTCCGGCGGCATGAAGCAGAAGCTCGGGCTGTGCTGCGCGCTGATTCACGATCCTGATCTGCTGATTCTCGACGAGCCCACCACCGGGGTCGATCCCTTGGCGCGCAGCCAGTTCTGGGAGCTGATCGCGCGTATTCGCCGGCAGCGCCCGCGGATGAGCGTGCTGGTGGCTACCGCCTACATGGACGAGGCGGAGCGTTTCGACTGGCTGGTGGCCATGGATGCCGGGCGCGTGCTGGCGACCGGCACGCCGGCTGAAGTTCGTGCGCGAGCCGGCAGCAACAGCCTCGAAGAGGCGTTTATTGCCCTGCTGCCGGAAGCCAAGCGCGCGCTGCATCGCGAGGTCGTTATCCCACCTCGTGAAGCCAGCGATGAGATCGCCATCGAAGCGTATGGGTTAACCAAGCGCTTCGGCGATTTCACCGCGGTGGATCGCGTCAATTTCCGTATCGAGCGCGGCGAAATCTTCGGCTTCCTTGGCTCCAACGGCTGCGGCAAGTCCACCACCATGAAGATGCTGACCGGACTCCTGCCGTTCAGCGAAGGCGAGGCCTTCCTGTTTGGCCAGCCGGTGGACCCCAACGATCTGGAAATACGCCAGCGGGTCGGCTACATGTCTCAGGCCTTCTCGCTGTATGGCGAACTGACGGTACGCCAGAACCTCGAGCTGCACGCGCGGCTGTATCATATTCCCGAGAAAGAACGCGAACCACGCATTCAGGAAATGCTCGAGCGCTTCTCTCTGGAATCGGTGGTCGACAGCCTGCCGATGGGCCTGCCGCTGGGGGTGCGTCAGCGCCTGTCGCTTGCGGTGGCGGTGATTCACCGGCCGGAGATATTGATTCTCGACGAGCCCACGTCGGGTGTCGATCCGGTGGCCCGCGATAATTTCTGGGTAGAGCTGATCCGGATGTCCCGGGAAGAAGGCGTCACCATCTTCATCTCCACCCATTTCATGAATGAGGCCCTGCGCTGCGATCGCATGTCAATGATGCACGCGGGCAAGGTGCTGGACAGCGATACGCCACTGGCGCTGCAGCAGAAGCGTGGAGCCACAACTCTCGAAGCCGCTTTTATTGACTATCTCGAGGAGGCCAGTGACGAGAATGCCTCTGTTGTACCGCCGGCCCCGGAGCAGGAAGTGGCGGTGCAACAGGCACAGCAGGCGCCACATGAGAGCAGTGCGACAGCGCCGACACGCTTCAGCTTTCGGCGGCTGTACAGCTATGCGCACCGCGAGACCACCGAGCTGCGCCGCGATCCGGTGCGCGGCATGCTGGCCCTGCTCGGCAGCGTGCTGCTGATGTTCATCGTGGGCTACGGCATCAGTCTGGACGTGGAAGATTTGACCTATGCGGTGCTGGACTACGACCAGACCACCACCAGCCAGGCCTATTCGCTGAACCTGGCGGGTTCACGCTACTTTGTCGAAATGCCGCCGCTTGCCAGCCTGGATGAACTTGATGAGCGCATGCGCGCCGGCGAGATCAGCCTCGGCGTGATCATTCCACCGGGCTTTGGGCGCGACCTCAAGCGCGGTGCCGCGCCGGAGGTCGCCTACTGGGTCGATGGCTCCATGCCGACGCGCGCCGATACGATCAAGGGCTACGCCCAGGGGATTCACATCGACTACCTCCAGACCCTGGCGCGCGAGACGCCCGGCGTGAAGGCAGGTGCCCGCGCGGATATCGCGCTGCGCTACCGCTACAACCCGGACGTGCAGAGTCTGCCGGCCATGGTGCCAGCGGTGATTCCCATCCTGCTGATGGTAATTCCGGCGATGCTCACGGCCCTGGGCGTGGTGCGCGAGAAGGAGATGGGCTCGATCATCAACTTCTACGTCACCCCGGTGACCCGCACCGAGTTCCTGCTGGGCAAACAGCTGCCCTATGTGGCGCTGGGCATGCTGAACTTCTTGATCATGGTGGCCCTGGCGGTATTTTTCTTCGACGTGCCGATCAAGGGCAGTTTCCCGACCCTGAGCATCGCGGCGTTGCTCTATGTATTTTGCGCCACCGGGCTCGGGCTGCTGATGTCTTCGATGCTGAGCAGCCAGATCGCCGCCATCTTCGGCACCGTTATCGTCACCCTGATACCCGCCGTGCAGTTTTCCGGGATGATTCATCCGGTGTCTGCCATGGAGGGCTTTGGGGCGCTCGTCGGCCATGTCTATCCGACCGCCCACTTCTTGATCATCAGCCGGGGAGTCTTTGCCAAGGCGCTGGGCATGGCGGATCTGTACGCCTATCTTGTTCCCCTGCTGCTGGCCATTCCCGTGCTGCTGTTGATCAGTATCGCCGGGCTCAGACAGCAGGAAAAATGACATGCGATCGCTCACTAACATCTTGCAGCTGGGCATCAAGGAGCTGCGCAGCCTGAGCCGTGACCCCGCCCTGATGCTGCTGATTGTCTATGCGTTCAGTCTGAGCATCTATTCCAGCGCCACGGCGGTGCCCGAGTCGCCTTATCGCGCCACCGTCGGCGTGGTCAACGAGGATTCGTCGCCGCTTTCCTATCGTCTGCTCGATGCCTTCCAGCTGCCCTACTTCCTGCCGCCCCAGGCGATCACTCATGCGCAGATGGACAGCGGCATGGATGCCGGCCGCTACACCTTTACCCTCAACATTCCGCCGGATTTTCAGCGGGATCTGCTGGCGGCTCGTCAGCCCACCATTCAGCTCAACGTGGACGCTACTCAGGTCAGCCAGGCGTTTACCGGTGCCGGTCATATCCAGCAGATCATCGACAGCGAAATCACCACCTTTGTGCAGCGCTTCAGCGGGCAGGGCGCGCTGCCGGTGGAGGCTGTGGTGCGCATGAACTATAACCCCAACCTAAATCGATCCTGGTTTGGTGCCGTCAATTCGGTGATCGATCAGATCACCATGCTGTCGATCATCCTCACCGGCGCGGCGCTGATTCGCGAGCGCGAGCACGGCACCATCGAGCATCTGCTGGTGATGCCGGTCACGCCGGTGGAGATCATGCTGGCCAAGGTGTGGTCCATGGGAATCGTGGTGCTGCTGGCTTCGGCGCTTGCCCTGCGCTTCGTGGTGGGGGCCTGGCTGGATATTCCTATCGGCGGCTCGCTGGGCCTGTTCATGCTGGGGGCCACCCTGCATCTTTTCGCCACGACCTCCATGGGCATCTTCTTTGGCACCGTGGCGCGCTCGATGCCGCAGCTGGGGCTGCTGATCATTCTGGCGCTGATACCGCTGCAGATTCTCTCCGGCGGCATGACGCCGCGGGAGAGCATGCCGGAAATCATTCAGAACATCATGCTGGCCGCGCCCACCACGCATTTTATCGAGCTGGCCCAGTCGATCCTCTTTCGCGGCGCCGGCATGCGCATCGTGTGGCCGCAGCTGCTCGCCCTGACGGCCATTGGCGGCGTGTTTTTCCTGTTCGCACTGTCGCGGCTGCGCCGCTCGCTGAACTGAGGCGTGCCCGACTGCTCGCCGCATCGAGCGCCTTAGTCTTCAAGAAAGCGGCGCAGCGGCTCTACCTGGCTGGCCTGGTCGAGCATCGGTGCGTGGCCGCAGCCCTCGGCCTCTTTGGCGATCATCGCGGGCTGAAGCTCCTGCATGCGGGCGACGGTGGCTCGGGTCAGCAGCGGCGAGTCGGCGCCGCGCAGCACCATCAGCGGGCAGCGAATGGCGCGCCAGTCGGCCCAGCCATCGCGTGGCGTATCGTGGATGAATTGCTCGCCGATGCGCGGGTCGAAATGGAAGGTCCAGCCGCCGTCGGGC
>DATHXP010000125.1:0-8321 GCA_035459605.1 Halomonas sp.
GAGCCGGGCAACAGCCAGGACAACCGGGTGGGCCAGATCACCGTTTCCACCTTCGTCAACCCGACCGGGCTCGAGAGCATCGGCGGCAACCTCTATCTGGAAACCGCCTCCTCGGGGCCGCGCAACGAGAACATCCCCGGCGTCAACGGCGCCGGCCGGCTCCTCCAGGGCTATGTGGAGACCTCGAATGTCAACGTGGTCGAGGAGATGGTCAGCATGATCCAGACCCAGCGCGCCTACGAGATTAACAGCAAGGCGGTGCAGACCAGCGACGAGATGCTGGCGCGCTTGGCCCAGCTGTAGCGTCGGCATCGGAAGGAGCAAGCGGATGCCTGAGGCCGTCATGAAAAAGCATCGAGCCGGCCGCTGGCGGCAGGCCCTGATAGCGCTGCCGGCGGCGCTGCTGCTGGCGATGGGCGGCTGCGCCCAGGTTCCTCGCGCCTCGGTGGTGGGCGAGCAGGAGCGCATCGAGATACCCGAGCCGCGCCCGCCGCTGGCCAACGGCTCCATCTATCAGGCTCAGCACGGCTATCGCCCGCTGTTCGAGGACCGGCGTCCGGCCATGGTCGGCGACATCCTGACCATCGTGCTCGATGAAAAGGTCAGCGCTAGCAAGAGCAGCCAGTCCAGGGCCGATCGCAGCGGTTCCGCCGGCCTGAGCTTCGACCAGCAGGCCGACGCCATCGAGCAGCTGGCCGAGCTCGGCTTTGATATCTCCGCCTCCGGGGAGGTCGACTTCAGCGGCGGCGGCGGCTCCCAGGCCAACAATACCTTTACCGGCACCATCACCGTGTCGGTGCTCGAGATCATGAACAACGGCAACCTCAGGGTGCGCGGCGAGAAGCAGATCGCCATCAACCAGGGGGCCGAGTTCATCCGCTTTTCCGGCGTCGTCGACCCGCGCACCATCGGCGCTCAGGGGGCCGTGCCGTCGACCCAGGTGGCCGATGCGCGCATCGAGTACGTGGGCGACGGCTATATCAATGAGGCCCAGCACATGGGCTGGCTGCAGCGCTTCTTCCTCAACGTTTCACCTTTCTAGCAGGAGTCGACCGCAATGAACCCGCCGGACAGGTGTCTTGGTAAATGGCCGCAGCGGCTGCTGGCCATGCTGCTGCTGGCGGCGCTGGCGCTGCCGGTCCAGGCCGAGCAGCTGCGCGAACTGGCCTCCTTTGCCGGCGTGCGCGACAACGCCCTGGTCGGCTATGGCCTGGTGGTCGGCCTTGACAATACCGGCGATCAGACCACCCAGGCGCCCTTCACCGGGCAGAGCCTGACCAACATGCTCAATCAGCTCGGCATCCAGGTCCCCGAAGGCACCAACATGCAGCTGCGCAACGTGGCGGCGGTGATGGTCACCGCCGACCTGCCGCCCTTTTCGCGCCCCGGCCAGCGCATCGATGTGACCGTCTCCTCGGTGGGCAACGCCCGCAGTCTGCGCGGCGGTACCCTGCTGATGACGCCGCTCAAGGGCGCCGACGGCGCCACCTATGCCATTGCCCAGGGCAGTATGCTGGTCAGCGGCGCCAGCGCTCGGGGCGGCGGCAGCAGCGTGCAGATCAACCACCAGGGCAGCGGTCGCATTCCAGGCGGCGCCATGGTGGAGCGCGAGGTGCCGCTGAATCTGGGCGGCCAGGGCGGCAGGCTTGAACTCGAGCTCCACCGCGCCGACTTCAGCACCGCCCAGCGGGTGGTCGCGGCCATCAACTTTGAATTCGGGCGCAGCGTGGCCGCCGCGCGCGACGGCCGCGTCATCGCCCTGGACGGCCCGCTGGATGCCAACGCCCGGGTCGGCTTCATGGCGCGTATTGAGCAGCTCGAGATCACGCCTGACGATGCTCCGGCCAAGGTGGTGCTGAACTCCCGCACCGGCGCCGTCGCCATGAATGGCCGGGTCACCCTGCGCCAGGCGGCGGTGGCCCACGGCAACCTGGCGATCACTATCGACACCAGCGTCGGCGTCAGCCAGCCCAACCCGTTTGGCGGCGGTCGCACGGTGGTGGTAAGAGACACCGAGGTCAGCATCGAGCAGCAGCCGGGCACGCTCAAGGTGGTGGAGGGCGCCGACCTGGGCGAGCTGGTGGATGCCCTGAATAGCCTGGGCGCCACCCCGTCGGACCTGATGTCGATTCTCGAAGCGCTCAAGGCGGCGGGTTCGCTGCGAGCCGAGCTGGAGATCCTTTGACATGGCCATCGAACGCGGCATGGACGGGCAGTTCGCCCTGGAGATGCAGGGCCTGCAGCGGCTCAAGCACAGCGCGCGGCAGGACCCGGCCCGCGCCGCCGGCGAGGCGGCCCGGCAGTTCGAGGCACTGTTCATTCAGATGATGGTCAAGAGCATGCGCCAGGCTGTGCCGGACGGCGGCCTGCTCGACAGCCGGCAGACTGAGTTCTACCAGTCGCTGCTCGACCAGCAGTGGTCGCAGAGCATGGCCAGCCGCGGCATCGGCCTGGCCGATAGCCTGGTCAGCGAGCTTGAGCGCCGCGGCGCGGTGCCTGCCACCGGCGGCAGCGACGCCGTGGCCGGAGTCGAGGCGCTGATTGCCGGCATACCGCGCGGCGCGCCGCGCGTGCTGCATGACGCCATTGCGCCGCAGGAGCAGGCGCCTGAGCCGTCCTCGGCCGAGGCGTCGCGCCAACCCGGCGCCGGGCGTCCCGACGCGTCCCTGCCCCAGGCCCCGCGGCATTTCATGGATGAGCTCGTCGCGCCGCCTTCCCGCTCGGCGCCGAGTCCGTTCATGGATGAGGTTATCGCCATCCAGGCGCAGCCGACATCTGCCGGGCAGGTTCGCGGCTCAGCGCCGCAGACCGCTGAGCGCAACGACCAGGCCAGCCGCAGTGATCGGCCGGCGCATGTCGACGCCTTCCTCGAGCGCCTGAGCAAGCCCGCCCAGGCCGCCAGCCGCGCCAGCGGCGTGCCGGCCGAGCTGATTCTTGCCCAGGCGGCCGTGGAAACCGGCTGGGGGCGCCACGAGATCCCCACCCGCGATGGCGGCAATAGCTACAACCTGTTTGGCATCAAGGCGGGCAGCCGCTGGCGCGGCGAGACCACCGAGATCACTACCCATGAGGTCTATAGCGGCCGGCGCCAGGAGGTGCGCGCCGAGTTTCGCGTCTATGACTCCTTCGAGGAGGCCTTCACCGACTACGCGCGGCTGATCGGCGACAGCCCCCGCTACGCCGCGGTGAGCGCCGCTGCCAGCGCCTCCGAAGCGGCCCATGCCCTGCAGCGCGCAGGCTATGCCACCGACCCCGCCTACGCCGACAAGCTGATCGCCGTGATGCGCAGCATGGGATCGTTGGAAACAGGATCGCCGAAAGACACCGCGACCCTGGCCAGCGCCGGATCGATCGGCCTTGGCCTGCTGCGCTGACGCGCCCCTCAAGAACCCTGCCCGACGGCCGATAGTCTCTCTGACAGGCATCAAGGAAAACAGCGCCATGAGCATTTTTTCGACCGGGCTAAGCGGTCTCAATGCCGCCCAGAACGCCCTGCAGACTACCAGCAACAACATCAGCAACGTCTATACGCCGGGCTACAACCGCGAAGTGACCCTCCTCGGCGAGGCCCGCGCCGACGGTGGGGTGCGCGTCAACGATATTCAGCGGCAGTTCGACCAGTACGTCGCCGCCCAGCTCAACGCAGCGACCAGCAAGACCAGCGCCCTGGAGGCCTACCGCGGCCAGGTCGAACAGATCGACAGCCTGCTGGCGGATCGCGATGCCGGCCTGGCCCCGCTGATGCAGAACTTCTTCTCCGCGCTTGAAGACCTGGCCAGCGCGCCCTCGGACCCGGCGGCGCGTCAGGGCGTGCTGGGGAACGTGGATACGCTCAGCGCCCAGTTCCGCTCCTTCGACGGCTATCTTCAGGACATGCAGGACGGCATCAACGGCCAGATCCGCGACGAAGTCACCCAGATCAACAACGCCACCGAGCAGCTGGCCGACATCAATCGCGAGATCGCCCTGGCCCGGGCGCGCAGTGGCGAAGCGCCCAACGGCCTGCTCAACCAGCGCGACCAGCTGGTCCATGAGCTGAGCGAGCGCCTGGATGTCCGCCTGACGATCCAGGACGGCAAGACCTACAATGTCAGCCTGCCCAACGGCCAGCCGCTGGTGGCTGGGACCAACCACTATCGCCTCGAGTCCATGGACTCCCCGGGCGACCCTCAGCGCACCGTGCTGGGCTACCGGGATTCCGGCGGCAACCGGGTAGCGCTTGACGAGGGTATCGTGAGCGGCGGCACCCTGGGCGGGCTGATGCAGTTCCGCGCCGAGACGCTGGACAAGACCCAGAACCAGATCGGCCAGCTGGCCGTGTCCCTGGGCGTGGCGCTCAACCAGCAGCACGTCAATGGCGTCGACCTGAACGGCGAGCAGGGCGGCGAGCTGTTCAAGATCGGCGAGCCCAGGGCCTATGCCAACACGCGCAACGCCGGCAGCGCCGAGGTGAGCGATGTTCGCTTCGATGCCGATAATATCGACCGGCTCACGGCGTCCGACTACACCGTCAGGGTCATCAACGCCCCCCCCAGCGGTGCAGCCGACTTTCAGGTGACGCGCAAGGACAGCGGTGCCGCCCTCGACGCGAGCGAGCTCAGCTTCGCTGATCCCAACGCTGACGGTACCGGCGCCACGCTAAGTTTTGGCGGCGTCACTGTGACCTTTGACGACAGCAGTGATCTCGCCGCGAGCGACCGTTTCGAGGTCCAGCCCGTGCGGCGTGCCGCCGGCGGGTTGGAGGGAGCCATTGTCGATCTGGACAAGATCGCCGCGGGCAGCCTGCTGCACGGCGATAGTGACGCTATCGCGTCCTTTCAGGCCGCCCCCGGCGCCCTATCGGGCAGCGTGTCCTGGTCGCTGAGCGTCAGCGATGACGGCAGCGGCGGTTTTGATATCGTAGCCACCAACGGCAACCCCGCCGACGACCTGAATTTCAGCGCCGTGGGAAAGGGCGACACGATCAGCGTGGATGGCGTCGACCTGACCCTGGGCGAGCTGAAGGATGGCCAGGCCCTGGCGCTGGACCTCAGCGGCTCCGGCAGCGGCGATAACCGCAACGCCCTGGCCATGCAGAGCCTGCAGACCACCAGCCTGGTGGGCGGCTCGGCCAGCCTGAGCGGCGCCTACGGGGCCATGGTCAGCGACGTGGGCAACCGCACCAATATCGTGCAGGTGAACCTGGATGCCCAGCAGGGGCTCAGCGACCAGCTGCGCGCCGCCCAGCAGTCGGAGTCCGGCGTCAACCTGGATGAGGAGGCCGCCAATCTGATTCGCTACCAGCAGTACTACCAGGCAAACGCCCGAGTCATCGAGACCGGCACTGTCGTTCTCGACACCATTCTCGGTCTGCGCAACTGACGTCAGGAGAATCCTAGATGCGTATCAGCAGCGTTACCATGTTCGAGCAGAGCGTCTCGTCCATGAATCGCCAGCAGGGCGAGTTTCTCAAGGTCAGCGAGCAGGTCGCCAGCGGTCGTCGGGTGGTCAACCCCTCCGACGACCCCCAGGCCGCCTCGCGCGCCGTGGGCGTCGATCAGTCCAAGGCGATGACCCAGCAGTACGCCGACTCCAGGGTGAGCGCGCGCAACTCGCTCTCCCAGTCCGAGAGCGTGCTCAACAGCGTCAGCGATGCGGTCACCAGCGCCAAGACGCTGCTGATACAGGCCGCAAGCGATACCCTGAGCGACGCCGACCGCCAGTCGGTGGCAAGCGAGCTGCGCGGCGTCTACGAAACCCTGCTCGGCCAGGCCAACGCCACCGACGGCAACGGCCGCTATCTGTTCGGCGGCTACCGCGACGACAGCCCGCCCTTCGTCAAGGATAGCAGCGGCGCGGTCCAGTACGTGGGAGACGACCGGGGGCGCGAGCAGCGCATCGATAGCTCGCGGCTGATGGAAGTCAGCAGCAGCGGTGCAGGTATCTTCCAGAGCGTGCCCAGCGGCGCCGACTCGGTGGCGACCGCAGACAAGGACAACACCGGCAGCGTCACCTTCAAGGGGCCGCAGGTGGTCGACAGAGAGGCCGTGGATAGCGGCGCAAGCTATGACATCACCTTCTCCTATGATGCGCTGGCAACGCCTCCTTCTTATACCTACGAGGTAACGGACAGCGCCGGCGGCAGCCTGATGCCCCCGGTCACTGGCAGCTACGATCCTGACGCCAGCGAGCCGGTGCGCATCGAGTTCGGCGGCTTGACCATGGAGCTGGAGGGCCAGCCGGCCGACGGCGACAGCATCGCGGTCAGGCCGGCCGATCACAAGGATAATACCGACCTGTTCACCACCCTCGAAAGCGCCCTAGGCGTGCTGGAAAACCCCGCGCAAAACGATGCTGAAAAGGCCGCGCTGCGCAATACGCTGAACACCTCCATGCGCAAGCTGGACAACAGCCTGGACAACGTTCTGACCACCCGCGCCTCGATGGGCGCCCGGCTCAACGAACTGGACGTGGTCGACCAGGTGGGCAGCAACCGCCTGCTCAACTACGAGCAGACGCTTTCCGATCTGGTTGACCTCGACTACGCCGAGGCAGCCAGCGAGTACAGCCTGCGCCAGCTGGGCCTGCAGGCCTCCCAGCTGACGTTTGCCGATCTCAAGGACATGTCGCTGTTCAACTATCTGCGCTGAAATCGAGCGCGTGAACAGCCGGCCTGGGCGCGGGCTCAGGGCAGGGGCAGCGGCGCCAGGGTGTCGAGCAGCCCCTGCAGGAAGGCCAGCCCCTGGCCGAAGTGGCGCTGCAGAAAGCTGGCCAGGTCGGTCATCAGCACCATCAGCAGCACCAGGCCCACGGTCAGCGAGGTGGGAAAACCGATGTTGAACACGGTAAGCTGCGGCGCCGAGCGGTTGAGAATGCCCAGGGTAAGGCTGATGATCAGCAGCGCCGCCACCAGCGGCAGCGCGAGCAGCATGCCGGCGGTAAAGATGGTGCCCGCGTAGCGGGCCAGCATCACAAAGCCGTCGGGGTTGAAGCGCTCGATACCGATCGGCAGCGTCTGAAAGCTGACCACCAGGATCTCAAGCACCATCAGGTGGCCGTTCAGTGCCAGAAACATCAGCAGGGTGATCATGTACAGGATCCGCGAGAGCACCATCATGTTGGTGCCGCTGGCGGGGTCAAAGAAGGAGGCAAAGGCCAGGCCCATCTGCAGGCCGATAAACTCCCCCGACGCCTGCACCACCGCCAGCATGATGTGCGCCGCCAGGCCGATCGCCGCGCCGATCAGCAGCTGCTCGACCAGCAGCCCCAGGCCGGCCCAGGAGAACAGCGGCACGTCCGGCAGGGGCGGCAGCAGCGGGGCGACCACCACGGCCACGGCAGCGGCCAGGATGATCTTGGCCTGGCGCGGCACGCTGGAGTGCCCCCACAGCGGCGCGCTGAGCATCAGCGCGCTGATGCGCGCAAAGGGCCAGAAGAAGGCCACCAGCCAGCCCTGCAGCTGAGCGAACGTCACCTCTACCACGTCACTTCTACCATGGCGCCACCGGCTACATCAGCATCGTGGGAATGCTGGAGAACAGCTCGCGCGCGAAGGTGGTGATCAGCTTGAGCAGCCAGGGGCCGGCCAGCACCAGCACCGTGAATACCGCCAGAATCTTGGGAATGAACGACAGCGTCATCTCGTTGATCTGGGTGGCGGCCTGAAACAGGCTGACCAGCAGGCCGGTGGCCAGCGCCGCCAGCAGCAGGGGACCGGCCAGCAGCAGCGTGACCCGCATGCCCTGGTAGGCAATGCTCATGACCGTTTCTGGCGTCAAGGTATCCTCCGGACGTTTGAGCGAAGCGGCGCCGACCGCATCAGAAGTAGAAGCTCTCGGCCAGCGAGCCGATGATCAGCTGCCAGCCGTCCACCAGCACGAACAGCATCAGCTTGAAGGGCAGCGAAATGGTGATCGGTGGCACCATCATCATGCCCAGCGACATCAGCGTGCTGGCCACCACCAGGTCGATGATCAGGAAAGGAATGAAGATGGTGAAGCCGATCTGAAACGCGGTCTTCAGCTCGCTGGTCACAAAGGACGGCACCAGCACCCGCAGCGGCACCTCTTCAGGCCCCTGCATCTCCCCGACGTCGGCCAGACGCGCAAACATGGCCAGATCGGGCTCCCGGGTCTGGCCCAGCATGAACTCGCGAAACGGGTCCTGGGCGATCTGCAGGAATTCATCGAAGGCGATGTCGTCATTGGTCAGCGGCACCCAGGCCAGCTCGTGCACCTGGCTAAACACCGGCGCCATGATGAAAAACGTCAGAAACAGCGCCAGGCCCAGCAGCACCTGGTTGGGCGGCGTGGCCTGGGTGCCCATGGCGGTGCGCAGCAGGC
>DATHXP010000126.1:0-5202 GCA_035459605.1 Halomonas sp.
CATGCGAAGCCGGCACCGCCTTCGAGCTCCAGGTACAAGAAGTCGCTCTTGGCGGCGTTGTCGGCGGTGCGTGCCTCGGTGCCGCTGGACCAGTCGAGATAGTTGGCCGAGACGTTGGCGAACGACCAGACTGGCGTCAAGGCGCCGGCCTGGGTCATGGGCGCCAGCGCCAGGGCGCCGCCGGCCAGCAGGAAGGAAGGCAACGTGCGTGCGGGGAGTGTCATTATGCCACCTCGAATATTCTGATTGTTGTGTGTGGAAGGCAGATGATGAAGGAGTGTAAAAAAAATAATATTTTTTGTTAGTTTTTTCACATTGGTGGGAGGGTAGCAGGAGCTGCCGCCGCTTGCGTATGCGACTTTAGTCGTCGTGTGAGAAATAGCCGCCTCTCCGCGATGGCGCGGCCTGTATAAGGCAAGCTATTGATGCTATTAATTCGGCAATCAAATAGGTCATCCTGACCTTTTTGATTATCGCCAGCGCAACACTGGCGCAGATGTGTGAATCTGCTGGTGCTGCGCTGGCTCGCGCCGGTCTTTCGACCGGCGGCGGTACATCCGTGTACCGCTATTAACCCGACATGAATGCTTGCCGGGTTAATAAAAGTGCTATCGGAAAGTAACGAGCGAGGAGCGGGGATATGCGAAGCCGTAGCGCCATGCGCCTGGAACAGCTGCGGGGGACCCTGAGTCGCGGCGGCACCATTCGGCTGTCCGAGGCCGCTGCGCTGTGCGGGGTCAGTGAAATGACCATCCGCCGCGATATTGCCGCCAGCGACGGCGCCATTGCTCTTTTCGGCGGTCGGCTGGTGATGGCTGACAATCCGCAGTATGCTCCGGTCTATGACCTGGACGAGCAGCAGAGCAGCCATGCCGAGGCCAAGCGCCGCCTCTGCGAGGTGGCCGCCGGCTGGATCGAGCCCGACGACACCCTGTTTATCGACTGCGGTACGACCCTGCTGCCGCTGGCCGCCGGCCTGCCGGCCGACCAGTCGCTGACCGTGGTGACCTACGCCCTCAACGTGGCCAACGTGCTCTCCCAGCTGTCCGGCGTGCGTCTGGTATTGCTCGGCGGGGTCTATCACAGCTCATCTCAAACCTTCGCCAGCGACGACGTCGCCGCCAGACTTTCTCGTCTGGGCATCAACAAGGCCTTCATCTCCGCCGCCGGCATGCATGCCGCAAAGGGCGTGAGCTGTTTTCACTTCCATGAGGTGGCCCCCAAACAGGCCGCCATCGCCTGCGCCACTCAGCGTCTGCTGGTGGCCGACGATACCAAGGCGGGGGTGATCCGCCCCGCCTGCTTCGCCAATCTCGATGATTTCGACGCGATCATCACAGGTCCCGGCGCGGCGTTCGAGACACCGGTCGGGCGGCCTCGCATCGTCACGGCCTGAGCCTACCGCCGGTGGAGCGGCAGTTGAGCCGCAGATCGGTATACTGCGCCAGGATGGCTGCGAACTTGATCCCGACAGTCTTGTCGATCAGGTCACGGGCGCCTTGGCGCAGCAGCCCGTGCAAGGAGAGCGGTGACCCGGCGCTTGGATTGGTAGAGGAGTTCGCAGGGAATTCATACGCCAGACGTGAGCTTAACTCCAAATGAGGTGAATTGACCGTGAACCAGCAGCGATGTTTGGCTAGTCGGCAAACTGTCATCGGGCTGAAAACTGCCATGACAGATCAATATGGATAGCGTCATGGCAGAGTTGACCATCGAGAGTGTCATGCAGCCAGGCGTGCTGGTCTGTGCGCCTGAGGTGCCTCTGCAGGATGCTGCCAGACGCCTGGCGCTGCGTGGGCTGAGTGCCATCGCCGTGGTCGAGGCGGGGAAGGTGGTGGGCGTATGGAGCGAATCGGACAGCCTGGCCGTGGACTTCAACGATCCCGCGGCGGTTCGGCGGCCGCTGGCCGAGTTCATGCACACAGACGCTATCTGCCTATCGCCTACTACCCTGATACGCGACCTTGCCGGTCGGCTGACCGCTGAACCCCATCGCCCCTTGTTGGTAATTGATGATGCCGGGGTGCCGCTGGGGATTGTGACGCCTGCCGAGGTGGCGCGACACAATGATTTCAAGCGCTGCTTGCAGTTCCGCAGCGTGGCGGCGGCGATTGCCGAACCCCCGTTGATACTTGCCTCCAGCACGGCGCTCTCCGAGGCGATAGAGGAGATGGAGAGGGCTCAGGTCGAGGCGCTGATCGTGGATGATCGCGTGCTGGGGCCAGGCGTTTTGACGCGGCGCGATCTCGTTGGCTGTGTAGCCAATTCCCCGGGCAGCGCACCGGTTGGCCATCTAGCGCGCTATCCCTTGAGCCGCATTGCGGCCCACGAGCCTCTGGTTCGTGCAGTAGAGCGGCTTGACAATGCAAGCGTATCCTATCTTGCGGTGGTTGACGCTCAGCGCAGAATCATAGGGCTGCTGGGGTTTCGTGACATCATCGCCGGCATTGAGCAGGGATACATCGAGGAGCTGGATGCAGCGCTTGAGAAACGCGATCACGTGTTGGCCCGGTCGCGGCACAGCCTGGCGCTGGTCGAGCAGGTCGTGGAGGCCTCGCTTGAGAGCATCGTCATTACCGATACCCGTGCGCGTATCGAGTATGTGAACCCCTCCTTTACCCGGGTGACCGGCTACACTCTGGACGATGTGGTCGGTCAGACGCCCTCCATGCTGTCGTCCGAGCGTCACGACAAGGCCTTTTTCCGGCGCATGTGGCGCCAGCTCAAGCGTGAAGGGGTGTGGCGTGGAGAAATATGGAATCGCCGCAAGAGCGGTGAACCCTACCTTGAGCTGCTGACCATCTCAGCGATCAAGGACGATGAGGGTCAGGTAACCCACTATGCAGTGCTGTTCAGCGACATTACCGATATTCGCAAGAACGAGGAGCGGGTGCGGCACATGGCCTACTATGATGCCCTGACCCAGCTGCCCAATCGGCGCCTGCTTGACCAGCGCCTGGCCCACGCCATCAAACGAGCCAAGGCCGAAGGGCACATTCTGGCGGTGCTGTTTATCGACCTTGACCACTTCAAGCAGATCAATGTCTCCCTGGGGCATGCCCGGGGCGATGAGATACTAATTGAGGTTGCGACACGGCTCCAGCGCTATCTGCGCGATGGAGACACTCTGGCTCGGCTGGGTGGCGACGAATTCATCGTATTGCTGCCCAATCTCGTTGACCTTGATCAGGTGACGCCGATCGTTCGGCGACTGATCCGCACGATTGGCATTCCCTTTGGTTTCGATGACCAGCGTTTCCGCATTGGCTGTAGCGTGGGTATCAGTCTGTGTCCCGACGATGGTGAAACGCCGCATCAGCTGATCCAGCGCGCCGATGCGGCCCTTAACCGAGCAAAGCGTGAAAGCCGCAACGCCTATCGTTTCTATCGAGCAGATATGCGCTCCAGAGCGCCCCAGCGGCTGGCACTGGAAACCGCGCTGCGCAACACCAGCGAAAGCGGTGTTGGGCTGAGCGTGCATTATCAGCCGATGCTGAGCGTGGCCAGCGGTCGCGTGGAGGAGGTCGAGGCGCTGATGCGCTGGCATCATCCCGACCTTGGCGATATTGCACCCGGCGACTTTATCGCGCTGGCCGAGCGCTCGGGACTGATTTTGCCGCTGGGTCGGCTGCTGCTGGACATGGTAGCGAAACAGTGGGCCGCCTGGCGTCAGGCAGGGCTGACCCCGCCGCGGATTTCGGTCAATCTTTCGGCCAAGCAGCTATGGCATCAGGGCGTGGTCAACGAGGTGCGGCTGCTGCATAAGCGCTTTCTGCTGCCGCCGGGCGCGCTGGGCTTCGAGCTGACCGAAAGTCTGCTGCTTGACAAGGAGCAGCAGTCCGAAGCGACCCTGCAGGCCTTTATCGACATGGGCTGTCACGTGGCGATCGATGATTTTGGTACCGGCTACTCTTCACTGAGCTATCTGCAGCGCCTGCCGGTGACCACTCTGAAGATGGATGCCAGCTTCATCCAGGGTCTGGAGAACCCGGCAAGCCGCGCCATTCTGGCAGCCGTAGCCAAGCTGGCACAGGAGCTCGAGCTGCGGCTGGTGGCCGAAGGCGTGGAGACGTCCGCTCAGCGCGAGATACTGCGCCAGTATCCCGTGACGCTGCTGCAGGGGCGGCTGATCGGCAGCCCCGTGAGTCCGGATGACCTTGCCCATCGCTATCTGGCGCTGGCATAGATGCGCTGGGCGGGCGGCGCAGGTCGTTCGGCGGGGGCGTGATTCAGAAAGACCGCTTTCAGTCCGAGTAGCGTTCGCACAGCCGATTCGCGCGCTCAAGCGCCGGGCCGGCGCCTTCAAGGCCAAAGGCCATGAACCAGGGGTCGTCCGCGGCGCGCATGATGCGTAGCCGCATGAGCTCTCCTGCGGCCATCTCGTCCAGCAACAGCGCAAGCGTCGGCAGCGTGAAGCGCACATAGAAACCGCTGTTGCCGCGCTCGGTGATAAAGGCGGCGCTGCCGCTGTGGATGGTCCTGTGATCGACGCGTACGTCGGCGGGTACCCGGCTGTGCGTGGTGCTCTCGGGCTGGTATTCGGCAAGCTCAACGCGCAGCTCCAGCCACGGCTGGCGGCAGGCGTTGGGGCGGGCGTTGAGGCTGAGAACCGAGTCGCTGTAGCTGGTTTCATCCAGGGCGCGCACGTAGCGCTCTTTGCCCAGCGACAGCACCAGTACAGGCCGTCGAGCGGGTATCCGGAGCCCGGTTCACCGTCCCGAACGATCTCGCCGGTCCTGTTCCGCCCCAATATCTCGATGACCGCGTCGCCGAGCAGGCGAAACATGAACGCCCCATCGCTCCGCGCTTCCAGGAGGAAAATATTCCCGACGATGGACTTGTGATCGAGGATATCGAACATGCGTCGCGACGGCAGCCCGCCGCGTCCCGTGGTCCGCCACCAATCGTAAAGGTGCCGCGTCTTCGGACTATGGAACGACGTCCCGGCGTCGACGACGCTTTCCTCGATGTCGAGGAACCGATTGAAGCGCTCTTCCTCGGGCGTCATCCCCGTCGCCCCCGTCTGTGTTGTTGAGGAATTATCGCAGGTTGCAGGTCCGCATTCCAGCACAATCTGATCGCAAGCGCCTCGACACTGGTCGAATGCGGGGTGCGTCGGAGCGCGGGGCGTTTCCGGTGGCCGGCCCGGTCCTCCGTCGCGCGGAGTCCCCGAAGCGCCTTCGGTTCCGGCGGGCCGATCGG
>DATHXP010000127.1:0-1796 GCA_035459605.1 Halomonas sp.
GTGCTGACGGCTTGAGCGCGCCTTTTTTGTTTTTAGATAGTTGATGAGATTGGAGAAATGCCATGTGGATGGCAACCTTGATCGGCGGCTTTATTGGCCTGCTCATCGGCGGCCCCCTGGGGATGATATTGGGTGCGGCGCTGGGCTGGTGGCTGGGTAGCCGGGTGCGCGGCGGCATGGGCCTGGTGGAGCTGCAGAGTCGCTTTCTGGACTCGACCTTTGCGGTCATGGGCTGCCTGTGCAAAGCCGATGGTCAGGTCACCGAAGATGAGCTGGACGCCTCACGCCAGATGTGGGAGCTCCTGCGCCTGAACGAGACACAGCGTGCCAAGGCACGGGAAAACTTTAATCGTGGCAAGGCGCCGGACTTCGATCTGGACGCTGAAATTGCCCAGGTAGCACGTATTACCCGCGGCCAGCGCGCCCTGCGCCAGGTGTTTCTGCAGGTGCAGCTATCGGCGATTGCCGCCGACGGTGTGCTGCATCCCGCCGAGCACAGCATGATTCTGCGTATCGCGCGGGGGCTTGGCTGCAGCGAAGCAGAAATCCAGCAGATCGAGGCCATGCTGCGCGCCGCCAGCCAGGCCGGCGGCGCGCAGCCATCGGGCCCCTCGCTGGAGGATGCCTACGCGGTGCTTGGGGTCAAGGCCGATGCCAGCGACGCCGAGGTCAAACGCAGCTACCGGCGCCTGATGAGCCAGAATCACCCCGACAAGCTGGCCTCAAAAGGCCTGCCTGAGAGCATGCGCGAGGTTGCCAGGGAGCGCACCGTGGAAATCGGCAACGCCTATGACCGCATTCGCAAGGCGCGCAGCGCCGCTTGAGTAGCCCCCCCCGCATCGTGGTGGGGTTGGGTTCAGGTTTCAGAGGTCTTGGGCTTGCGCTCGATGTTCACGTCGCCGGCCCGAACGAAATCATCCAGCGCCATCATGTGCCCCAGCTTGCCGGCCTTGGTCGACAGATAGTGCTCGTTGTGGGGGTTGAGGCCGGTGGTCAGCCCGACCCGTTCGACCACCTCGACGCCGACCTGGGTCAACGCATCGACCTTGCGCGGGTTGTTGGTCATCAGCCGCAGGGCGTGAATGTTCAGGCGCTCAAGCATCGGCAGGCACAGATCGTAGCGGCGCAAGTCGGCGGCGAAGCCCAGCCGCTCGTTGGCCTCCACGGTATCGGCGCCTTCATCCTGCAGGTGATAGGCGCGAATCTTGTTGAGCAGCCCGATACCGCGGCCTTCCTGGCGCAGATACAGCAGCACGCCGCGGCCCTCGTCGGCGATGCGCTTGAGCGCTTCCATCAGCTGATAGCCGCAGTCGCAGCGCATCGAGAACAGCGCGTCGCCGGTCAGACACTCCGAGTGAACGCGGCCAAGCACCGGTTCGCCGTCGCCGACATTGCCCAGCGTCAAGGCGATATGATCCTTGCCGCTGGCTTCGTCTTCGAAGCCGTGCATAGTGAAGGTGGCCCAGGGTGTGGGCAGCAGAGAAGAGGCGATGTAGCGGATCGTCACAATAAACCCCAGTGGAAGCCTGACGGGCCGGCTGGCAAGGCCGACGGGAACCGCGACAGTTTAGCAGGAAGCGGGCGGCGGCTCACGGTACCGGCACCGCTTATCCTGTCCTGATGGGGTATAATGTGCGCACATTTTTCGTCAATGGATGAGCGCATGGAACTCAAGAACGATCGTTTTCTCCGCGCCCTGGCGCGTCAGCCCGTGGATCGCACCCCGGTATGGATGATGCGTCAGGCCGGTCGCTATCTGCCCGAGTACCGTGCAATACGGGCCGACGCCGGCGGCT
>DATHXP010000128.1:0-5161 GCA_035459605.1 Halomonas sp.
TCATGGTTCGGGTCATGGAAAAAGCCTAAGCCATTATCTGATATTTATCCAGTAAACGCCTTGGCTTTTGCCAAGGCTCGCCGCTTGACTAGCGCATCACGCTCCGCGTCGATGCGTAGGATGCGCGGCTGATTTGCTCAACGCCGCGCGTCGAAAACCGCGGCCAAACGACCTAGGGAGTGTTCCATGAAACGCAATGTCGGCAATCTCGACAGCGGGCTGCGCATTATCGTCGGCGTGGCGCTGATCGCGCTGGTCCTGATGAGCGTCATCGGCTGGTGGAGATGGGTCGGCGTCATCCCTTCCCGGGAGCCTCAATGATCGAGCTTCATCAGCTTCGCCCCTTCTGGGGGCTGCCCAACGCCAGCCCCTTCTGCATGAAGGTGGAAACCTATCTGCGCTACCGGGATCTCCCCTTTCGCTCGGTACCGAGCGGGCCGCGTCAATCGCCTTCGGGGCAGATTCCCTTCGTCGTCGACGGCGAGCAGACCATTACCGACTCCCAGGCCATCATCGAGCATTTCGAGGCTCGCCAGCCAGCGCATCTGGACGCCGACCTCGACGAG
Source organism: Halomonas sp. (assembly GCA_035459605.1). Lineage (GTDB taxonomy): Bacteria > Pseudomonadota > Gammaproteobacteria > Pseudomonadales > Halomonadaceae > Halomonas. Next base: position 567 of record DATHXP010000128.1, read on the forward strand.
TCACAGCGGGCGACGGCCTTCTTCGTCCGGGAGCTGGTGGAAGAGCGCCTCTACTGGCAAGTCACCTACACGCGCTGGGGTGACCCCGCCGGCTGGCGCGTCTTCAAGCCGGATCTGACGCCCTATTTACCCAAGGCGATGCGCGGCCCGGGGCTGTTCGCGATTCGCCGCACGCTGCTGCGGCGCATGCGCCAGCGCGGCCTGTCACCCACCGATCCCTCGGGCGCCTACGCCCAGGGTATAACCGTGCTGGATGCCCTGTCAGGCCTACTGTCGGAGAAGTCATTCTTTCTGGGCGAGGCACCGCACACGCTCGATATGAGTCTCTATGCCCTGCTGGCCAATATCCTCGACCAACCCCATGGGAATCCCCTACAGGACCATGGCCGCACCTTAATGAACCTGGTGGATTACGCCAGGCGCATGAAAATGTTGTGCTATGAAAAGTAGGCTGATGCACGCCGTGCAACACCCGTTTCAGCGCTGCCCCACCCCCGGCGACGCCGATCCCGAACGATGCGCCCGGTGGTCAGGGTGGCGGGCTCTTCACGACCGCATAGCTCGATCACCGCTTCCACGGTGTGCTCCCGGCGTTCTTCGGCTCTGAGGTGCTGACGCTGTGACATGGGCAACCCACAATAGATAGTAATTAATCACTATCTGATAGTTCGTTACCATCGATGCAAGCCGAACCGAGCTGTGCCTGCCCTGCAACGGGTATCGCTACAGCTATCCGCCAATGGTCGCCACCCAGGCAGTGAAGCCACGCCGTCACTCGTATGTGAGAGCAATGTAAAGCCTCGATCGCGGGACTCTAGCCTACTCGGCCTTGAGCAGATCCCGATGGTGAGTTGACCATCATCGGATAGACTATCAGCAGTGTCAGACTACGCGTCATGCGGGAGAGAAGACGCATCACCACCTCGGAAACGGAGAATCATGCGGCCAATCAGTTTGTATTTTAATATAATGTGTTTTATAAGGCTGTAAAAGGCACCGAATGATCATGCGACAAGACACCACACTGGAAATCACCCGGCTTCGCGAGAGCGCCGACGAGGCGGGACGGCTGCTCAAGACGTTGGCTAACACGGATCGTCTGCTGCTGCTGTGCCAGCTTTCCCAAGGCGAGATGAACGTGGGCGACCTGGAACGCGAGCTGAGTATCGAACAGCCCACGCTTTCACAGCAGCTGGCGGTGCTGCGGCGCGAGAACCTGGTGGCGACACGCCGCGAGGGTAAGCAGATCTACTATCGTCTCACCGGCGAGAAGGCGGTGGCGGTCATCAAAACGCTCTACGAACAGTTCTGCGCCTGACTGCCAAAAGGAACACAGCCAGGCCCGGCGAGTTGACTCAGCGGCACCGCTTCTCGCGAAAGGAGCAGCAAGATGAGGGACATGTTCCACCTTCTGCTGGCCGGCATTGCTGCTTGCCTGCTCGGCCAGGCTGCCCAGGCGCAGCCGCAAACCCAGGCCCAGACCCAGGCGCAGCTTTCCACCGCCCCGGTCGAGCGGGGTGTCCTGCAGGAGGCGCTGCGACTCGACGGAGTGGTCGAGGCCGTGCAGCAGAGCACGGTCTCCGCCCAGACCTCGGGCACGGTGCTGCGCCTGCCCTTCGATGTGGACGATCGGGTGGCCGCCGGTGAACTGATCGTGCAGCTGGAGGAGAGCGAACAGCGCGCCCGCCGCGACCAGGCCCAGGCCAACCTGGAGGACGCCCAGGCCAGCCTGCGGGACGCTCAACAACGTTTCGAGCGGGTGCGAACCCTGCAGGCCCGCGACCTGATCTCCCGGGAGGAGTTCGATCAGGCGCGCAATGCCCTGACCAGCGCCCAGGCCCGGGTGGAGCGCGCCGAGGCGGCACTCGCCGAGGCCCGGGAGCAGCTGGAGTACACCCGGGTCCGCGCCCCCTATAGCGGCATCCTCACCGAGCGCCACGTCGAGGTGGGCGAATCGGTCAGCCCGGGCCAGCCGCTGCTGACCGGGCTCTCGCTGGAGAAGCTGCGGGTGGTGGTCAACCTGCCCCAGCGCTACGCGGGACTGGTCAGGTCCCAGCGCCAGGCTCGGGTGAGCCTGGCCGACGGCCGTGTCCTGCAGACCGGCGAGATGACCTTCTACCCCTATGCCGATATCCAGACCCACACCTTCCGCCTGCGCCTGGCGCTGCCGGAGCCCGGCGCTGGGCTCTATCCGGGCATGCTGGTCAAGGTGGAGGTGCCGGTGGACAGCCGCGAGGCGCTGTGGGTGCCGGCCGACGCGGTCTTCCACCACAGCGAGCTGACCGCGGTCTTCGTGCTGGATAACGAGGAGCGCCCGCGTCTGCGCCAGGTCCGCACCGGCATCGAGCGCGACGGCCGCCTCGAGGTGCTGGCGGGCCTCGACGAAGGCGAACAGGTGGCGACCTCTCCGAAGGCCCTGTTCGGCAGCGAACGCCTCGGTGCCATCGGGGAGGACGCCAGAAATTGACCCGCTCGCTACCGCCCGTCGGCCCCTCCGGCGCCATTGCGCGCGCCTTCCAGAACTCCCAGCTGACCCCGCTGCTGGCGCTGATGGCGATCCTGCTGGGCATCCTCGTCGTGGTGATCACCCCCAAGGAGGAGGAGCCGCAGATCGACGTCACCATGGCGGACATCCTCGTCGGCCTGCCCGGGGCCAGCGTCGCGGAAGTGGAGAGCCTGATCGCCATCCCTGCCGAGCAGGTGATGAGCGAGATCGAGGGCATCGAGCACGTCTACTCGGTGTCGCGCCAGGGACAGGCGGTGATCACCGTGGAGTTCGAGGTGGGCCTTAGCCGCCAGGAGGCGCTGGTCCGGCTCTACAACCAGGTCTACTCCAATCAGGAGTGGCTGCCGGCGGATCTCGGCGCCAGCCAGCCGCTGGTCAAGCCCCAGGGCATCGACGACGTGCCCATCATGACCCTCACCCTGTTTGATCCGAGCGGGCGGCGCACCGGGGCGGAGCTGACCCCGCTCGCCCACACCCTGGAGGTGGCGCTCAAGCGCGTGCCCGGCACTCGCGACATCTACACCGTGGGCGGGACGCCGGACCGGGTGGAGGTGCGCTTCGATCCGGCGCTGCTGAGCGGCTACGGCCTTGGCGTCGCGGATATCGAGAGTGCGCTGCGCGCCGCCAATGCCAGCAGCCAGGAGAGCCGCATCACCCGGGATGGCGTGTCGATTCCCCTCAAGGCGGGCACCCTGCTCGCCGATGTCGAAACCCTGCGTCGGCTGGTTGTGGGCATGCACCAGGGGGCAGCGGTGTTCCTCGAGGACGTGGCGAAGATCACGCGAGGCGATAGCGTTCCCGACCACAGTGTGATGATCGGCTTCGGCCCGGCGGCCAGCGACGCGCGGCCCGGAGCCATCGGCGAGCTCTATCCCGCCGTGACCCTGGCGATCGCCAAGAAGCCGGGCGAGAACGCCAGCGATATCACCACCGCCATCGAGCAGCGACTGGAAGGCCTGCGTAACCGGGCACTGCCGGAAGGCATCGAGGTGGTGGTCAGCCGGGACTATGGCGAGACCGCCTCGGCGAAGGCGCGCAAGCTGATCAACGACCTGATCTCCGCGACCCTGGGCGTGGTGCTGCTGGTGCTTGCCGCCATGGGCTGGCGCCAGGCGCTGATCGTCGGCGTGGCGGTACTGGTCACGCTGCTGTTGACCCTGGTCTTCTCCTGGGCCTGGGGCTTCACGCTCAACCGGGTGTCGCTGTTCGCGCTGATCTTCTCCATCGGTATCCTGGTCGACGACGGCATCGTCATCACCGAGAACATCAACCGCCGCATCCGTACCAGCCGCCATCCGGTCAAGGCGATCATCCCGGTGGCGGTGGACGAGGTGGGCACGCCGACCATCATGGCGAGCCTCACCATCATGGCGGCGCTGCTGCCCATGGCCTTCGTCACCGGCCTGATGGGCCCCTACATGAGCCCGATTCCCATCAACGCCTCCGCCGGCATGGTGATCTCCCAGATCGTGGCCTTCGTGGTGTCGCCCTGGCTGGCGCTGCGCCTGCTGGCCCATCAAAAAGGCGTGGCCGCCCAGGCCGAGGAGCAGGCGATCAACTCCGCCGAGGGCGTCAACCCAACGACCCGCCGCTGGTTCGGTCGGCTGCTCACGCCGTTTCTCGGCGCGCACCGCTGGCGCCGAGGAGTGCTCGCCCTGGGCGTGATCGGTCTAATGCTGGCCGCCGCCGCCCTGCCGGTATTCCAGGCAGTGATCCTCAAGATGCTCCCCTTCGACAACAAGTCCGAGCTGCAGGTCGTCGTCGACATGCCGGAGCACACGCCCATGGAACAAACCCAGCGGGTGCTGCTGCTCGGCATTCTGATCATCGGCACTGAACCGGCCGCCGAGGCGTGCCTCGGGCAACGACCAGGGCTGGCCATAGGCATCCTGTCCATCCAGGGCCAGGCGACTTTGCAGGCGACCGTCCGCCCGCCAGCTACCGCCGTCGCCCCAGCCGGCATCGAGATCCAGCTCGGTCACGCCTTCGGCCGACCAGGCCTCCGGCAGGAAGGGATCGAGCAGTGCCATGGGCACCTCCTCGATCCTGAGGGTGACTTCACCGCCCTCCGCCGAGGCAGCCATGGGCT
>DATHXP010000129.1:0-12809 GCA_035459605.1 Halomonas sp.
GGTGGCCGAACACCTCGACGCCATCACCCAACGCTTCTACCCGCTGCTGTTCCAGCGCTACCCGCAAGTGAAGCCGCTGTTCAACCAGGCTCATCAGGCCGATGGCGGCCAGCCACGGGCGCTGGCGGCCGCCGTGCTCGCCTATGTGCAGCTACGCCATGATCGTGAAAAGGTACGCGAGACCCTGGCCACGGTAGTCAGCAAGCACGTCTCCCTGGATATTCGACCCGAGCACTACCCCCTGGTCGGCGAATGCCTGATGGCCGCCATCGGCGAGGTACTGGGCGACGCCGTGACGCCGGAGGTCGCGGCCGCCTGGCAGGGCGTCTACGAGGAGCTGGCCGGCCTGCTTATCGAGCTGGAGGAGTACCGCTATCGCGAGTTCGAACAGTGTCCCGGCGGCTGGCGCGGGCCTCGTGAGTTCCGCATCGCCGCCATTCGTCAGGAGAGTGCGGTGATCCGCTCCTTCGTGCTCGAGCCGGTGGATGGTGGCCCCGTCGCCGACCATGTGCCAGGCCAGTACATCGGGGTACGCCTGACGCTCGACGGTGAGCCGGTCTATCGACACTACAGCCTATCGGCCCTGCCCAATGGCCGCAGCTACCGGATCTCGGTCAAGCGCGAGCCCCAGGGCCGAGCCAGCCGCCATCTGCATGACGCCATGGAGGTGGGTGATACCCTGGCACTGCTGCCACCGGCCGGCGACCTGACCTTGGCCGAGGGTGACGAGCCTCTTCTGCTGGCCAGCGGCGGGGTCGGCCAGACTCCACTGCTGCCCATGGCGCACCAGGCACTGGCCAAGGGTCGCCAGGTGGTCTATCTGCACGCCGCCCTGGATGCCGAGCACCATGCCTTCCGTGACGAGGTGGCAGCCCTGGCTGAGAAGCACCCCGAGCGGCTACACGCCGTCAGCATCCACGAGTCGGGCAGTGCCGCCGACCATAGCGGGCGAATCGATCGCGACCTGCTGGCAAGCTATCTGCCGAAAGGCGGCCGCTGCTACTTCGTCGGCCCCCAGGGCTTTATGACCGCCGTGGACAGGGCGCTGGCCGAGCTGGGAGTACCCGATGAGCGCCGCCATTACGAACACTTCGGCCCCTCGCAGCCTCTTGGTGCCGGCTGACGGCGGCTTGCCGTAGGCCACAAGGCCTACGGGCTTCATGGAGTGTGGCCAATAAGTCCGCGAAGGAGCAGCGAGCTCAGTAGATATCGAGGCGGGAGAAGTCACGTGCCTGAAGCCGCGCCTCGACCTCTTGTTGCTCCGCCAGCTGCTGGAACAGCGCGGCCTCATCGGGGATCGACGCCAGCTCACTGCGCAACCGATACATATCCTTCAGCGTCTGGTGGGCAGTCATCGCGTTAGCCAGGATGTCCTGGACATCATGACAGCCCAGGCAGGGGGGAATGCGCTCCAGCACACCGGGGTGGCCGAACTGCTGGCTATCGATCAGCCAGGTGGTCAGCAGCCCCTCATCAGCATCTTCGATATAAGCCGCCATGGCATCACGCTGACGCCCCTCCCGATCGGCGAGGAAGAGTAGCGCCATGCGCATGCGCTCATCCGGAGCCGTCTCGGCCAGCTGCTCGTACTGCTGCCCCAGCTGCCGATGAAAATCGTGGACCCACTCCAGCAGATCCTTGACTTGACGAAAAGCCATGACATGCCTCCTGTGGTCGCCTATGCCACCCGGGGGAAGCCTCAGCTGCCCCGCGTCAACAGCATCGCCTTGATGTGACCGATGGCGCGCATTGGATTGAGCCCCTTGGGGCACACCCAGGTGCAGTTGGCGATCTGTCGGCAGCGAAACACGCTGAAGGGATCGTCGAGTTCGGCCAGACGCTCGTCGGTAGCGGTATCACGGCTGTCGATCAGGAAGCGGTAGGCCTGAATCAGGCCAGCCGGGCCGATATACTTGTCCGGATTCCACCACCAGGAGGGGCAGGCTGAGCTGCAGCAGGCACACAGGATGCATTCATAGAGGCCATCGAGCTTCTCGCGCTCTTCGGGACTCTGCAGGCGCTCCCGAGCGGTCGGCGGCGTGTCGTTGATCAGCCAGGGCCGGATCTTCTCGAACTGGCGGAAAAACAGTGTCTGGTCGACGACCAGGTCTCGAATCACCGGCATACCGGGCAGCGGACGCAGGGTCAGGGTACCTCCCCTGCCCAGCACCTCCTCCACCGACGTGATGCAGGCCAGGCCATTCTTGCCGTTGATGTTCATGCCATCGGAGCCGCACACCCCCTCCCGACAGGAGCGCCGATAGGTCAGGGTAGCGTCCTGCTGCTTCAGCTCCTCGAGCACGTCGAGCACCATGGCCTTGCGGAAACGCTCATCCACCTCACGGGTTTCCATTCTCGGCAACGCATCCTGCTCCGGGTGGTAGCGATAGAGACGCACACTAAGCATGGTCACTCTCCCCTGGCAGGGCGTGTTTACTCCCGCCAGTAGTCATTGGCCGCGGCAACGGTCTGGAAGTGGGTGGCGATGACGTGGGACACAGCGATCAGGCTATCCGCATCCTCGGCATACTCCGGTCGCTCGGCCTTGCGCACCTCGGCATCGGGCTGGGTGGTTGCCACGCCCTTCTGGGAGAGCGTTACCGCCAGCGCAAAGCCCTGCTGGGGTGTCTCGGTGATCAGACTCGGCAGCCAGGTGTCGCCATTCGACATCGCTTCGTGGCTATCCGCACTGGCAGCGGCGCCACCCAGCGCCAACATTATCGCCAGCCCTAAGCCAGCAACAGTCCGGATTCCCCGGAGCTGCGATTGATAGGGAGTCAGCATGCAGGCCTCCTGTCTTGACCGCTGGCATAGGCCTATCGGCCCAGCCTAATAATGTTAAAAAGATACACCTTAAAATTAGTCGAGGATACGCAGGCGTCAAGGAGGTGTCATTGGCAAAAGATGATTGAGCTCAATACTCTCCCGCTGTTTCTTTGGCATGCTGTTACCCGGCCTCTGAACTTTCCCCTGAGACCCAACGCCGCAGGTGACTATCTGCGGTCGTTTTTATAGATCATTACATACAACTATTATCCTGAAACAAGGAGGACTAATGGCTAAAAAATCTTCCAGCAAGCCACGCACTCTCGTCTACTCCTGCTCCGGCTGCTCCGACGTGGCCCAGCTTGCCAATGAAACTGCCATACGTCTTGATCACTCCGGCGTGGCGGAAATGTCCTGTATCGCCGGCGTCGGCGGCGGTGTGCCAGGGCTGGTAAAAGTCGCCCGCTCGGGACGCCCAATCGTCGCCATTGACGGCTGCCAGATGCACTGCGTTACCCACTGCCTGGAAAAGGCCGGCGTCACAGCCACCGAACACGTCAAACTCTACGAGAAGGGCTACAAGAAGCGGCGCGGCCAGCGCTTTGGCGATGAGACCATCGCCGAGGTGTGTCACGATGTCGGCGATATCATCGCGCGGATACCCATGGAGGCGGAAACGCACCGCGCCTGATCCAAGCGTTCGGAGAGCCGAGACTCGAAATAGAGCACCTTGCCAAGCTCCACCTTGGCCGACGAACTGGGATTGCGCACCAGCTCCGGTGGGCTATCGGGAGTCGGCTTGAATCTTCATGCGACCCACTGCCTTGTTCCCGTATTGGTATATAACGACCTTACGCGAAACTTAACAATAGGGTTTCACTAACTGATCACTCTTTATCTTGATATACCTCAAGATAAATATGGGCGCCCCGCGCTATTGTGATCAGATGGCAGTTGGCAACCTCGCCATTGGTAACGTTTATCGTCACGGAGGTAGCGTCATGAAGGCACTGGTATTCCATGGCCCCGGCAAGCGAAGCTGGGAAGACAAGCCACGCCCGAGCATCGACAAGCCCACGGACGCGGTGGTTCGCATCACCCATACCACCATCTGCGGTACCGACCTGCATATCCTCAAGGGCGACGTGCCCGCCGTGGAGGATGGCCGCACCCTCGGCCATGAGGGCGTAGGCGTCGTCGAGGAGATCGGCGATGCCGTGAGCAACATTCAAGTCGGTGACGAGGTGCTGATCTCCTGCGTCACCTCCTGCGGTCGCTGCGACTACTGCAAGCGCGGCATCTATGCCCACTGCCGCGACGGCGGCTGGATCCTCGGCCACCTGATCGACGGTACCCAGGCCGAATATGTACGCATCCCCCATGCGGACAACAGTCTGTTTCCACTACCCGATGACATGAACCGGGAAGCGGCGGTGATGCTCAGCGACATCCTGCCCACCGGTCACGAGATTGGCGCCCTCAACGGCGAGGTCACGCTCGGCGACAGCGTGGCTATCGTCGGCGCCGGCCCCATCGGCCTGGCGGCGCTGATGACCTCGCGCTTCTACTCCCCGGCGCGGATCATCATGATCGACCCGGACGAAAACCGCCTGGCCATGGCCAAGCAGCTCGGCGCTACCGACACCATCGCCGGGGACCCGGTCGAAGCCATCAACAAGCTGACCGGCGGCGAAGGTGTCGACGTGGCCATGGAGGCGGTAGGCATTCCCGAGACCTTCGATCTCTGCCAGAGTATCGTCCGTCCGGGCGGCCACATCGCCAATATCGGCGTGCACGGCAAGAGCGTCGATCTGCAGCTGCAGGATCTGTGGATCAAGAACATCACCCTGCGCACCGGCCTGGTGAACACCAACACCATTCCGGTGCTGATGCGCGTCGTGGAGAGCGGCGGCGTCGAGCCCGAGGAACTGGTGACCCACCGCTTCACGCTCGACGAGATCGAGAAGGCCTACGATATCTTCAGCGATGCGGCAAAGGAGAAAGCTATCAAGATGATCTTGACCGCCGAGTGATGGCGCCGACCATCGCTTGATTCACTAAACGCTCACTTGATGCCGGTCAATCAACCCCTGTTTCTTGAACTCGGCCGAGCCGCCGTTGGCTATGCTGGGGCCGGGCATCTCGGTGAAGGAGGAAACGCTGGGCATGGCGATCGAACCCTGGCTGACCATCGACGGCAACGAGGCCGCCGCGAGTGTCGCGCACCGCCTGAGCGAAGTGTGCGCCATCTATCCCATCACGCCGGCATCGACCATGGGCGAACACGCCGACGCCTGGTCGGCGCAAGGGCGGCCCAACCTCTGGGGCACGGTGCCCCAGGTCGTCGAGATGCAGAGCGAGGGTGGCGCCGCCGGCGCGGTGCACGGTGCCCTGCAGGCGGGCAGCCTGGCGACTAGCTTCACGGCCTCCCGGGGTTTGCTGCTGATGATCCCCAATATGTACAAGATCGCCGGCGAGCTTACCCCCATGGTGCTGCACGTGGCGGCGCGCTCGCTGGCCTGTCAGGCGCTGTCGATCTTCGGCGACCACAGCGATGTGATGGCGGCACGCCAGACGGGCTTCGCCATGCTGTGCGCCGGTTCGGTGCAGGAGGCAATGGACTTCGCCGCCATCGCCCATGCCGCGACGCTGGAGGGGCGCGTGCCGCTGGTGCACTTCTTCGACGGCTTTCGCACCTCCCACGAGGTCGCCAAGATCCGCCCGGTAGAGGACGAGGTGCTGCGCGCGCTGGTGTCCGACGAACAGGTGCGTGCGCATCGCGCTCGGGCGCTGTCGCCGGAGCAGCCGGTGCTGCGCGGCAGCTCACAGAACCCGGACGTCTACTTCCAGGGCCGCGAGGCCGTCAACCCCTACTACACGGCGTTTCCCGGCGTGGTGCAGGCGACCATGGAGCGCTTCGCCGAGCTCACCGGGCGCGCCTATCGGCTGTTCGAGTATCACGGCGCGGCGGATGCCGAACGCGTCATGATCATCATGGGCTCGGGCGCCGAGGCGGCGCACGAGACGGTGGATTTCCTGAACGCGCGGGGCGAGCGGGTCGGGCTGCTGCGGGTGCGCCTCTACCGTCCGCTTGACGCCGCGGCGCTGCTCGCCGCGCTGCCCGAGACGGTGCGCGCCCTGGCCGTGCTCGACCGCACCAAGGAGCCGGGTGCGGACGGCGAGCCGCTCTACAAGGACGTGGTCACGGCGCTGGCCCAGGCGCAGATGAACGGCGACTCACGCCTCGACCGGCTGCCGCGGGTCATCGGCGGGCGCTACGGCCTATCGTCCAAGGAGTTCACGCCGGGCATGATCAAGGCGGTGTTCGACGAGCTCGGACGCAAGCAGCCGAAGAACGGCTTCACCATCGGCATCCACGACGACGTCGGCCACACCAGCCTGGAGTGGGACCTCGGTTTCCGTACGGATGCGCATGAAGGCGCCGTGCAGGCGCTGTTCTACGGCCTCGGCTCCGACGGCACGGTGAGTGCCAACAAGAACTCGATCAAGATCATCGGCGAGGCCACCGATCTCTACGCCCAGGGCTACTTCGTCTACGACTCCAAGAAGGCCGGCGCGGTGACGGTGTCGCACCTGCGCTTCGGCCCGCGGCCGATCCGCTCGACCTACCTGATCGGCGACGACGAGGCGCAGTTCGTCGCCTGCCACCAGCCGGTGTTCCTGCAGCGCTACGATATGCTCGACAAGGCCGCCCCGGGCGCGGTATTCCTGCTCAACTCGCCCGAGCCGCCGGAGCACGTCTGGGAGAGCCTGCCGCGGCGCATGCAGCAGCAGATGATCGACAAGCGCATCCGCTTCTACACCATCGACGCCTACCGGGTCGCCCAGGATGCGCAGATGGGCAAGCGCATCAACACCATCATGCAGACCTGCTTCTTCGCCATCTCCGACGTGCTGCCGCGCGAGCAGGCCATCGCCGCGATCAAGGCGGCCGTGGAGGCGACCTACGGCAGCAGGGGCGGGCGCATCGTCGATTTCAACTTCCGCGCCATCGATGCGGCGCTCGCCAGCCTGCACGAGGTGGAGCTGCCCGAGACGGCGACCAGCGACTTCGAGCGCCCTCCGGTGGTCGCCCCCGACGCCCCCGACTTCGTGACGCGCTTCACCGCCGCGCTGATCGCCGGCGAGGGCGACCGAGTGCCGGTGAGCCTGATGCCGGCCGACGGCACCTTCCCGCTGGGCACCGCGGCCTATGAGAAGCGCAATCTCGCACTGGAGATCCCGGTGTGGGAGCCGGAGCTCTGCACCCAGTGCGGCAAGTGCCCGCTGGTCTGCCCGCATAGCGCGATCCGCAGCAAGCTGGTGCCGGCGGATCTGATGGAGGATGCGCCGGAAGACTTCAAGTACCGCCAGGCGCTGGGCAGGGACTACCCCCAGGATCACGTGATGATGTACCAGGTCGCGCCCGAGGACTGCACCGGCTGCGGGCTGTGCGTGGATATCTGCCCGATCCGCGACAAGTCCGACGCCTCGCGCAAGGCGCTCAACATGGCGCCCATCGAGCCCCGGCGCGAGCAGGAGCAGGCCAACTGGGCGTTCTTCCTGACGCTGCCGGAGTACGACCGCAGCGCGGTGAAGCGCACCACGCTGAAGGGCGCGATGCTGCTGCAGCCGCTGTTCGAGTTCTCCAGCGCCTGCGTCGGCTGCGGCGAGACACCCTATATCAGGCTCGCCAGCCAGCTGTTCGGCGACCGCATGCTGGTCGCCAACGCCACCGGCTGCTCGTCCATCTATGGCGGCAACCTGCCGACCACACCCTGGACGGTGAATCCCGAAGGTCACGGACCGGCCTGGAACAACTCGCTGTTCGAGGACAACGCCGAGTTCGGCCTGGGGATGCGCATCGCCGTCGATCAGCAGAGCGACTACGCGCGCGAGCTGCTGACCGAACTGGGCGAGCGCCTCGACGCGGAGCTGGTCGCCGAACTGCACGCCGCGGCCCGGCCGGACCAGCAGGGGGACGAGCAGGCGATCGCCGAGCAGCGCGCTCGCGTGGCGCGGCTGCGCGAAGCGCTAGCAAAGATCGACGACCCGCGCGCCCGTGAGCTTGAGGCCACTGCCGACGCCCTGGTGCGGCGCAGCGTGTGGATCATCGGCGGCGACGGCTGGGCCTACGACATCGGCTACGGCGGTCTGGACCACGTGCTCGCCTCCGGCCGCAACGTGAATATCCTGGTGCTCGACACCGAGGTCTACTCCAACACCGGCGGGCAGATGTCCAAGGCGACGCCGCGCGGTGCGGTGGCCAAGTTCGCCACCGGCGGCAAGCCCGGCGGCAAGAAGGATCTGGCGCTGCTGGCGATGAACTACGACAACGTCTACGTCGCCCACCTCGCCTACGGCGCCAAGGATACCCAGACGCTGCGCGCCTTCCTCGACGCCGAGGCCCACGACGGGCCGGCGCTGCTTATCGCCTACTCGCCCTGCATCGCCCATGGCGTGGACCTGTCGTTCAACCACCGTCAGCAGAACCTCGCGGTGAAGAGCGGCCACTGGCCGCTGCTGCGCTACGAGCCGGCGCGCGCCGCGGCGGGCAAGAACCCGCTGCGCCTGGACTCGGCCGAGCCGTCGATTCCCTACCAGGAGTTCGCCGACACCGAGACGCGCTTCAACATGCTGTGGCGCAGCCGCCCGCAGGCGGCCGAGGCCTTCCTGGCAGAGTCCCAGCAGGAGGTTCAGGAGCGCTATCATCGCTACCGGCAGCTGGCCGACCTGCCCGTCGACCGGCCGGCGGATAAGGAGGAGGGATCATGATCGATCTCAGCACCGACTATCTCGGGCTCAGGCTCGCCAATCCGCTGGTACCCTCGGCCTCGCCGCTGTCACGCGATCTGGACATGGCGCGGCGGCTGGAGGACGCCGGCGCGTCGGCGCTGGTGATGTATTCGCTGTTCGAGGAGACCATCGCCGCCTCGGAGGAGGCGGCGGCGCGCTTCTTTCACGAGCAGGCCATCGGCTTCGGCGAGGCGGACTCCTTCCGCCCCGTGCCGACGGACCACGAATACCGAAGCGAGCTCGACGACTACCTGGAGCAGGTGGCCACGCTCAAGCGCCGCCTCTCGATCCCCGTGATCGCCAGCCTCAACGGCATCTCCGAGGATGGCTGGCTGCGCTACGGCCGGCAGCTGCAGGAGGCGGGCGCCGACGCCCTGGAGCTGAACGTCTACTACGTCGCCGCCGACCCCTTCGAGTCCGGCGCCGCGGTCGAGAGCCGCTACGCCGCGCTGCTGCATCAACTGAAGGGGGCCGTCGACATCCCCATCACCATGAAGCTGTCGTCGCAGTTCAGCTCCGTCGGCCATCTGGTGCGCGAGCTGGAAACCGCCGGCGCCCAGGGCGTGGCGCTGTTCAACCGCTTCTATCAGCCCGATATCGATCTGGAGACACGCGAGGTGACGCCGACGCTAACGCTCTCATCGCCCTACGAATCGCTGCTGCGCGTCCACTGGGTGGCGGCGCTGCACGGCAAGGTCGATCTGTCACTGGCGGTGACCGGCGGCATCCACAGCGCGGAGGATGCCCTGAAGGCGCTGATGGCCGGCGCCGACGTCACCCATCTGTGCAGCGTGCTGCTCAAGGAGGGTCCCGAGGCGCTCGGCCGCATCCGCACGGACATGCTGCGCTGGCTGGAGGAGCACGAATACGCCTCGGTGCGGCAACTCAAGGGCTGCGTCAGCCGCCAGCACGCCATCGATCCCACCGCCTATGACCGCGCCAACTACGTCGAGGTGATGGACCGCCACCGTAGCCCCGGCGGCGTGTGGCGGTAAGCACCATCATGGCGCGCCATTGCTCGATCTGCATTCTGCCTTCCTTTGCGTGCCTTCGATATCTGCCGTACAGGCTCAGCGTGGGAGCCATAGGCTTGCCTCGAATCCGTTCACCCTACCCGTCGCAGGTGAGATAAGCCTCAGGGTGGCACCCGACCCTACTGCTATCGCCTGGGCGATGGCGAGCCCAAGGCCTGAGCCACCAGCCCGGGTATTCGCTCGCTGAAAACGATCCGTCAGCCGAGCGAGATCCTCCGCGGGCACCACCGGCCCGGCATTGATCACGCACAACATGCCTTCACTCGACACCGCGACCTCGACGGGACGATCTTGCTCCCCGTGCTTCAGGGCGTTTTCGATCAAATTACGCAGCAGGATCGCCAGGGCGTCCGCATCGATCGATGAGAGCACCGGCTCCTTTGGCAGCGATACTTCGAGGCGCACCTCGGATGCGCGACAAAAGTCATCGACGACGTGGCTGATAATCGGCAGCACGTCATGGGGCGTCTCGGCCAGCAGCCCACCGCTCTCCGCCTTGGCCAGCTGCATCAGCTTCTCCGAGAGCCGCGACAGCTCACGTAGCGATGTTTCGATCCGCGCCGCCCGATCCTGCAGCGGCCCCGGCGGTACTTCACGGTGCAGGCGCTGCACCTGGGCCAGGGTCGCGGCCAGGGGCGTGCGCAGCTCATGGGCGCTGTTGGCGGTAAAGCTGCGTTCAGCCTCCAGCGCGCGACGCAGTCGCTCCAGCAGATGGTTGACCGCCTCGGCGATAGGTACGAGTTCCGCCGGTAGCCGTTTGCCCTCTACTGGCGACAGGTCTCCGGCGTCGCGTGTCTCGAGTGCCTGCCGATACGCCAGCAGGCCACCCAGGCTATGGCGCACGAACCACCAGATACCGACCAGGCTAAGCGGCACCAGCACCGCCAGCGGCAGCAGCAGCATCGCCAGCATCTCTCGGGTCGCCCGGTGGCGATAGGTCAACGGCTCGGCGACCTCGATGAAGAAGGTATCGCTGACCGCCGAGGTACCGTAGAGGCGATGCGTCGCGCTGCTGCGCAGCCCCACTCGAGGCGTTTCGGGAAAGACGGATAGGTCGACGTCATGCGATACAAGCAGAGGTGTGCCATCTGCCTTCCGCACCAGATAGGTAAGGTACTCCTCATGAGGGCGCAGAGACGCCACATGCTGAAGCGGATCGGAGCTGTCCCGATTGAAGATCTCGACGACGGCCAGAGAGAGGATGCGCTGTGCAACTTCTTCCAGAGAGCTGTCGAGGGTCCTGTCGATGGAATGCTGCACGATGAACACCGTCAGCGTGGTCGCAACGAGCCATAGCGCCACCACGCCGAAGGTCAGGCCGACCCCGAGACGACGCTGCAGGCTGGTCGTCCCCCTCACGCCTGCCCCAGGCGATAGCCCATGCCACGCACCGTCTCGATGGCGTCGTGCCCCAGCTTCTTGCGCATGCGGCTGATATGGACCTCGATGGTGTTGCTCTCGATCTCGGCGCCGAAGGCATATAGGCGGTCCTCGAGCTGGGACCGAGACAGCAGCGCCCCCGGATGCTGTACGAGCGCCTCGAGCAGCGCCCACTCCCGTCCCGTCAGATCGACGCTGTGCCCAGCCCGGCGCAGCGAATGATCCACCAGATCGATCTCCAGCTCGCCTATGTGGACCAGCGGATTGGGATTGCCACTGTAGCGCCGTGCCACGGCGGCGATCCGCGCCGACAGCTCCGCCAGATCGAAGGGTTTGACCAGGTAGTCATCCGCACCGGCGTTCAGCCCCTCGATGCGGTCGGAAATCTGATCGCGTGCGGTCAGGATAATCACCGGTGTGCTATCGCCTGCCTTGCGTCGACGCCTCAGAAAATCGAGTCCCCGGCCATCGGGCAGCATCAGATCAAGCAGAATCAGATCGTAGGCAGTCGTCGCGACGCTGGCGTCGGCGTGCTTGAGGCACTGCATCCAGTCCACCGCGTGGCCATCATCAATGACCTGCTCGCGCACCGCCTCGCCCAGGGAGGGCGCATCCTCGATCAGTAATATCCGCATGCCCCATCTCCTTTGGCACCACAGGCAACCGAAGTTTAGCGGGCCAACCTGACGGCTATCTGAACGGCGGCAATATCGTCTGCCAGTGGGCCCAGGCGCGGCGCCTTCAGGCTGCTGTCAGGAGGCCGGCCTATCCTGACAATGTGACTCTAACCTGGAATCACCTGGAGAAGACCATGAAAACGCCACTGCTTGTCACCACCGCGCTGACCGCCATTCTGGCGGCCGGAACGAGTCTTGCCGATGACGACTGCCATGACCCGGTCGCCGACTGGCAGCCTCGCGAAGCCCTACGTCAGAAGCTCGAGGCCGAGGGCTGGGAGATACGCCGTATCAAGATCGATGACGGCTGCTACGAGGTCAAGGGTCTCGATCAGGATGGCAACAAGATCGAGGGAGAGTTTTCCCCGGCATCGCTGCGCCTGCGCAAGCTGGAAATCGAGTACGAGGAGGATACGGAGATACCCGACAGCCTATACGGCGGCGATAGGGATAGGGATAGGGATAGGGATAGGGATTTTGACGACGATGATGATGACGACGACGGAAAAGATAGCCGTCGGCGCTCGGAGTCCCGCACCGCCCCCAACAGCGGCATCGTCAGCGGCCAGCCATCCGTTCGCATCGAGTGATTCGACGCTTCACACGGCCATTAGATAGCTCGTACCGACATGTCATGGAGAACAGACAATGAAAAAGCCCACCCTTGCTCTCGCCCTTACCCTTGGCCTTGCCGCCGCCATCGCGCTGCCGGCCCTCGCCCAGGCACGCGAAGTGACCTTCACCACTGAGCTGAAGAACTACGGCGGCGATGGCGCCTATATGGCGCTCTACCTCACCGATGCCAACGGCCAATACCAGGGCACACTCTGGATCGCCGGAGAGAAGTCAAAATACTACAAGCACCTGCGCGACTGGGCGCGGGGCAGCGGCCAGCGCAGCAGCGAATATGACGGCCTGACCGGGGCCAGCGTCGGCAGCGGACGTACCCTGAATATCACCCTCGACATAGCCGATGAGCTGATCGATGCGGGGTATGAAGTGCGCGTCGACACCTCCGTCGAGGACATGCGCGACAATCGCGCCGACATCGTCGTCCCGCTGACCACCGAAGGCGCGGGCCAGCCGGTCTCCGGCCGTGGCTACGTGCAGTCGTTCCACTACACCTTCTGATTCTGACCGAACAGGGAGCACAGCT
>DATHXP010000130.1:0-20392 GCA_035459605.1 Halomonas sp.
AGCTCTGGGAGCAACCGTTCGTTTTCATCGACACAAGGGCAGGGGAGCGAGATACGGCTATCGGTGCAGTGAGTTTACTGGGCGCTCTTTTCCTATGCGTATCTCCCCCTGGCGTCTGGTCATCCCGCCTGCGATCGGATAGATTTGTGGCCATCAAGGCGTTGTTCCAGCAGGACTTGCTGGAACAATTGCCTTCAAAGCCGTCAACAACCACAAATTCACAACAGCAGGGTTTTCATGTCGAAACTTCCGCATGCGCAATGGTCGTCGAAGATGGCCTTCATCCTTGCCGCCACCGGCTCGGCGGTGGGGCTGGGTAACATCTGGCGCTTTTCCTATCTGGTAGGCGATAGCGGCGGTGCCGCCTTCGTACTAGTTTACCTGGCCTGCGTGGCGCTGGTCGGCCTGCCGATCCTGGTGGCCGAGTGGCTGATCGGGCGTCGCGGCCAGGCCAACCCCATCAACTCCATGCTCAAGCTGGCCAAAGAGAACAATCTGGCACCGCTGTGGGCACTGGTCGGAGCTAGCGGCATTCTGGCCGCCTTCCTGATTCTTTCGTTCTATAGCGTCATCGGCGGCTGGTCGCTCAATTACACCCTGAGCTCGATAACCGGCACCTTCAGCGGACAGGATGCCGACGGCGTCGGCGCCTTCTTCGGCGATCTGCTGGCCAGTCCCGGAATGCTGACGCTGTGGCATAGCGCTTTCATGGCGCTGGTGATTCTGATCGTGGGTCGCGGCGTTACCAAGGGCCTCGAAGGCGCCGTCAAGACCATGATGCCGGCGCTGGTGATCCTGATGCTGGTGCTGGCCGGCTACGGCATGACCACCGGGCACTTCGGCGAAGCCATGAATTTCATGTTTAGCCCCGACTGGAGCGCGCTAAGCGGCGGTACCATTCTGGCGGCCATGGGCCAGGCCTTTTTCACCCTGTCGCTGGGCATGGGCATCATGCTGGCCTACGGCTCGTATCTGGGCGAAGACGTCAATCTGATCGGTACCGCGCGCACGGTGATCCTGCTGGATACCGGCATCGCGCTGCTGGCCGGCATCGCCATCTTCCCCATCGTGTTTGCCAACGGCCTGAGCCCCGGCGAAGGCCCCGGGCTGATCTTCGTGACCCTGCCGGTCGCCTTCGGCAACATGGTGGGCGGTTCGCTGCTGGGCCTGGCCTTCTTTTTGCTGCTGACCTTCGCCGCGCTCACCTCGGCCATCTCGCTGCTCGAGCCGACCGTGGAACTGCTGGAGGAGCGCACTGCGCTGTCACGGGTCGGAGCCACTCTGGTCGGCGGTATTGCGATCTGGGCGTTGGGTTTGGCGGCGCTGATGTCGTTCAACGTCTGGGATGAGCTGCTGATCTTTGGCCTGAACATCTTCGATCTGCTCGACACCGTCACCGCCAAGATCATGCTGCCGCTGACCGGCCTTGGCGCCATCCTGTTTGTGGCCTGGCGCCTGGATCGCCAGAGCGTGGCCCGGGAACTGGGTCTGTCCGGCACTGCCGAGGCGCTGTGGCTCCTGGTGGCGCGCTACGTGGCACCGATTGGCGTGATCGTGGTGTTCATCAGCAGCCTGCTGTAGGCGGCTGATAGACAGAGAAGCAGAAGTGACACCCAGGCAGAGGCCCCGCCGATGGCAGGGCCTCTCCGATTTTGGGTATCTGGACTGGTGGTATCAGACGTATCGCTGGAAGGATAGACTCAGGCGGCTAGTGGGTGTCCTCGTCGAGAAAGCCATCGTCGGGAAGCTCGGATAGATGTTCGCTGAGGCGCTTGATCTCCTCGTGAAGCTCGATGCCGCGACGGGCGCGAAGGTTGCGCCGAGCGGCGCTGCGGGCGCGCCGTTCGTGTTCATTGACTTCCATGCTCATGAAGATGTCGAGCAGTTCGCTCTTCAAGGAGGTTAACCTTTCGACATTACGCATGATCGACTCTCCTGTCTGCAGTGAAGGTGTCGCGTCCAAGACTAAAGACGTTGCGCGACACTGCGTTTTTATTATAAACCACTTGACAGCATGTTGAATGCAAGTAAATCAACGCAATATAAATCATTGTACAATGCTCGTCTGCCATGACTCTCCGGCTTGAGTCATGCTGTTGCGATAGACTTAATCTGGATCGGTGCTTTCCGACGCTGCCGTCCGACCACTGACGAGGAATACTGCGTGAGCCTTGGCCTGTTCGATGAGATGAGACGCCGCATGGAGCATTTTCGCCGCTCCGAACAAAAGGTGGCGCGCTATGTGCTGCGTAATCCCGACGAAGTGATTCACATGCGGATCGTCGATCTGGCCACCGAAGCCAAGGTCAGCGAGCCTACCGTAGTGCGTTTTTGCCGCGCGCTTGGCTGTGGCGGATTTCAGGACTTCAAGCTCAAGCTGGCACAGATGCTGGCGGCGGGAAGCCAGTTTGCCCAGTTTTCGATGAACGACAGCGACTCGGTGGCCGAGTTTTCCCAGAGCATCTTCGACTCTACCGTCGGTACCCTGCTGTCGGTACGCGACCGCCTGGATAACGAGTCGCTGAGCCAGGCGATCAACGCGCTGGCTATGGCCAATCGCGTCGAATTCTATGGCTTCGGCGCCTCCGGTGCGGTGGCCTTCGACGCCCAGCACAAGTTCTTTCGCCTGCAGATTTCCACCGCCGCGCTGTCGGACCCTCACATGCAGAACATGTCGGCGGTGACCCTCAAGGAGGGCGATGTGGTGGTGGCGATTTCCCAGACCGGGCGTACCCGCGCGCTGGTTGCCAGCGTGCAGCTGGCTCGCAGGGCCGGCGCCACGGTGATCGGGCTGTGCCCTCATGGATCGCCGCTGGCCGAAGAGGTGACCCTGCCGCTGTATATCGACGTGCCCGAAGATACCGAGATCTACACGCCCATGAGCTCGCGCATCGCGCACCTGGTGCTGATTGACGTATTGGCGGTGGGCGTGGCCAAGACCCGCGGCCCCAGGCTCGCCGAGCAGCTCAAAGCGGTGAAAACCAGCCTGATGCCGCTGCGTTTTCCGGAGTAGTAGATACCAGGGGGAGGGGGGCAGGGAGGGGTCAGACCCTTAAGCATACTTCGGTTTTAGCCGAAGTATGCTTAATGGTCTGACCCCGAAACCCCGAATACTAGGCCGGATATGTTAATCTGTTGGCCCATTTTTACGAGCAGCGATGCCTTCCCCATGGATGATGTCACGGCGATTCTCGACCCCTTGAATGCGGCCCAGCGCGAGGCCGTCAGCGCTCCCCAGGGCAACATGCTGGTGCTGGCCGGGGCCGGCTCGGGCAAGACCCGAGTGCTGGTGCATCGCATCGCTTGGCTGATGCAGTCCGAGGGGCTCTCGCCCTACGCCGTGCTGGCGGTGACTTTCACCAACAAGGCCGCTCGCGAGATGCGTACGCGACTCGAGACCCTGCTGGGTCTGTCGCTGCGCCACGTCTGGGTTGGCACTTTCCATTCCATCGCTCACCGGCTGCTGCGCACCCATTGGCAGGACGCTCGCCTGCCCCAGCACTTTCAGATCATCGACAGCGACGACCAGCTCAGGCTGATCAAGCGCCTGCTCAAGGACCACGGCATCGACGACGAGCGCTATCCGCCGCGTCAGGTGCAGTCGTTCATCTCGGGCTGCAAGGAAGAGGGGCTGCGGCCGCACCAGGTTGATGCCCACGGCGATGCTTACCTGCTGCAGATGGTCGATCTCTATGAGCGCTATCAGCTCATCTGCGAGCGCGGCGGGCTGGTCGACTTCGGCGAGCTGCTGCTGCGAAGCCTGGAACTGCTGCGCGACAATCCGGCGCTGCTGGCCCACTATCGCGAGCGCTTCGGGCACGTGCTGGTGGACGAGTTTCAGGACACCAATACCCTGCAGTACGCCTGGTTGAAGCTGCTCAGCGGCATGCAGACGCCGATGACGGTGGTCGGTGACGATGACCAGTCGATCTACGGCTGGCGCGGGGCGCGCATCGAGAACATCCGCCGCTTCGAGCAGGAGTTTCCTGACACCAGGACCGTGCGGCTGGAACAGAACTATCGTTCCACCAGCGCCATTCTCGACTCGGCCAACGCCCTGATCAGCCACAACGCCGAGCGCATGGGCAAGGAGCTGTGGACCGACGGCGCCCGCGGCGAGCCGATCTCGGTGTATGGAGGCTTCAACGACCTCGACGAGGCGCGCTTTATCGTCGATACCATCCGCGACAAGGTCGACGAAGGCTTTCGGCGCAGCGAGGTGGCCATCCTCTATCGCTCCAACGCCCAGTCGCGAGTGATCGAGGAGGCCCTGATCCGCCAGGGCATGCCCTATCGCATCTACGGCGGGCAGCGCTTCTACGAGCGGCTGGAAATCAAGAACGCCCTGGCCTATCTGCGCCTGCTGATCAATCGTGACGACGACTCGGCGCTGGAGCGGGTCATCAACGTGCCGGCGCGGGGCATTGGCACCCGCACGGTCGAGGTGCTGCGCGAGCGGGCGCGACGCGATGACAGCTCGCTGTGGCAGGCGCTGCACGACGCCATGCACGACGGCACCCTCAAGGGCCGCGCGGGCAACGCGGTAAAGGCCTTCAGCGATCTGATCGAGCGTCTTGACGATGAGACCGCGGCGCTGGCGCTCCACGAGATCATCGATCACGTCAGCCAGCGCAGCGGGCTGCTCGAACACCACCGCAGCGAGAAGGGCGAGAAGGGCCAGGCGCGGGTCGAGAACCTCGAAGAGCTGGTCACCGCCGCCAAGGCGTTTACCCAGGGCGAGGCGCTGGACAACGCCGATATTGGCGAAGGTGGCGTGGCGCTGGAGGCCTTTCTGGCCGAGGCGGCGCTCAACGCCGGCGACCACGAAGCCGACGAATTCGAGGACTGCGTGCAGATGATGACGCTGCATTCGGCCAAGGGACTGGAGTTCCCGGTGGTGTTCGTGGCCGGCGTGGAAGAGGGGCTTTTCCCCCACAGGATGTCGCTGGAGGAGCCCGGCCGCCTCGAGGAAGAGCGCCGGCTGTGCTATGTGGGCCTGACGCGTGCCATGCAGAAACTCTACCTGACCCACGCCGAAGTGCGGCGGCTGCACGGCAAGGAAACCTTCCCGCGGCCGTCGCGCTTTCTGCGCGAGCTGCCCGAGGAGCATCTGGAGGAGGTGCGCCTGCGCGGCCAGGTGTCACGCCCGCTCAGCGTCTCGCGGCCTGCGCCGGCGTGGCGACAGCAGGGTGTCGAGGCGGCCGGCGATCTGCCAGCGTTGAATCTCGGCCAGCGGGTGAGCCACCCGGTGTTTGGTGAAGGTGTGATACTTGATGCCGAAGGCGAGGGCGAGCGCGCCCGAGTCCACGTCAGCTTCGAGGGCGAAGGCGCCAAGTGGCTGGTGCTGGGCTTTGCCAAGCTGACGCCCTTGTAGAGGTAGCGTCTACAAAAACCTGAGCAGCGCCTATGGGCTGGTCTTCGTAGGAGGAGAGCTGTGCATCGCGACGGGCGCCGTCGGGCGCCCGGAGCAGCGCGCTATCCGAGCCAATCTGGGAGGCCTTGCGGCCTCCATCGCCCAATGAATTGGCCTCTTACGAAAATCTGAACGGTGCCACCTTGATCCTGTTCGCGAAAACCTGACCCGTGCCACCGAAATCTGTAGGAGGGATGCTCCGCATCGCGACACCGCCGCGCAGCGGCGGCGGGTTGTATGCCAACTTGCCTGCCAAATGAGGCTTCGCGCATACTGCCGGGGATAAAGCTTCAGAAAAACACCGACCAGCAAAACGAGAAGAATGGAAAGGGAGTCACCGCATGCAACGTCGTAAATTTCTCAAGACCGCCGGCCTGGGCGCCGCCGGCGTCGCCGCCGCGCCTTTTGTAGCGACCGCCTCGGCCCAGGAAACCATCACCTGGAACATGGTGACCTCCTGGCCCAAGAATTTCCCCGCCCTGGGCACCGGCGCCAATGAGTTTGCCCGGCGCATCGAGGCCATGTCCGGCGGTCGCATGAAGATCCGCGTGCACGGCGCCGGCGAGATGGTGCCGGCCATGGAGGTCTTCGACGCGGTGTCGGCTGGTACCGCCGAGATGGGCCACTCGGCCTCCTACTACTGGCGCGGCAAGGTGGCGGCGGCGCAGTTCTTCACCGCGGTGCCCTTTGGCATGACCACTACAGAAACTAACGCCTGGCTATATAACGGCGGCGGCGGCGAGCTGTGGGACGAGCTCTACGCCAAGCACAATCTCAAGCCCTTTGCGGTGGGCAATACCGGCACCCAGATGGCCGGCTGGTTCAAGAAAGAGATCCATTCGCTGGATGACATGCAGGGGCTCAAGCTGCGTCTGCCGGGGCTTGCCGGCGAGGCCATGGCCGGTATTGGAGTGACCACCATGACCACCCCGGGCAGCGAAATCTTCACCTCCATGCAGACCGGCGTGCTGGATGCCGCCGACTGGGTGGGGCCGTATAACGATCTGGCGTTCGGGCTGCATCAGGTCGCCGAGTATTACTACACCTCGGCCTGGAACGAGCCTTCTGCCGTCCTCGAGGGCACGGTCAATCTGGAGGCCTGGGAGGCGCTGCCGGATGACCTCAAGGCGGTGGTCAGCGAAGCGGCGCGGGCGTCGAATCTGGCCATGATCAGCGAGTTCGCCTTCCGCAACGCCGAGGCGCTGAAGACGCTGGTGGACGAGCACGGCGTCAAGCTGCGTACGCTGCCCGACGATGTGCTGGCCGCACTCGAGGAGTCGTCGAAGAAGGCCATCCAGCGCCAGGTGGAGAGCGATGAAGACTCGCGCAGGATCTACGCCTCCTATGCCGCTTTCCAGAAGACGCTGCGCGACTTCACCGACGTGGGCGAGTATGCCTATCTCAAGACGCGCGACAGCCTGACCTGACCCGCTTGATCGACACGAGGCGCTATCGAGGCCTCGCGCCTGAAGCGCCGAATGCCAAAGGGATATTCGGCGCTTTTACCGCCGGACGGGGCGGATTCGCCCGTTGTCGTCCAGGGCGACCATCACGAAGCGCGCCTCGGTCACCTTCTGCAGCGCCTGGGCATCGCGCTCCTGGGGCGGTCGGCACCACACCTCCACGTCGATCCTGATCGAACTGCGTCCGATCTCGCATACCTCGGTGAAAATATTGACCATAGACCCAACGCGCACCGGACACAGAAAATCCATGCTCTCGATGGAAACCGTGGCGGTGCGGCCGCTGGCCTCGCGGTTCGCCGTCAGCTCGGCGGCCTGATCCATGTGCGCCACCAGCCAGCCGCCGGCGATGTCGCCATGGAAGTTCGTGTCCTGGCGGTTGGCCACCAGCTTCAGAGTCAGCTGGCCGCGCGGGGCCGGCACATCATCGATTTCGGTCATCAGTCATCACATCGAATATGTTGTTGTAAGAAGTTCGTCGCAGACGACGCGGAGCCATCGGGGCACCTATCACTCCCGGCGCGGTTGAACCGATGGCGCTGTCTGGCCATCAGTGTGCCGGCGCTGCCTCCGTTTGTCACACGAGCTGTCACATGAGCGTCATACGCCGGTCGCGTGCTAGAGGATATTGGTGATGCTAGATGCTTTCACGGCGCTCTCTCGGGGAACCCGCCTGGTGTACACCCCCGGGCTTCGCCGCTACGTGTTTGTGCCGATACTCGTCAATCTGCTGGTTTATGCCGGCCTGCTTTACTACGTGCTGAGCCGCTTCGGCGCTTGGCTTGATGGCTGGATGGCCATGGTGCCCGGCTGGCTTGAGTGGCTGAGCTGGCTGATCTGGCCGCTGTTTGTCGTCAGCCTGGTGCTGATCGTGTTTTTCACCTTCACCCTGATTACCCACCTCATTGCCGCTCCCTTTTACGGTTTTCTGGCCGAAAAGGTCGAGCGTGTGGTCACCGGCAAGCCGCCGTTGGACGATCGAGGCTTCGTGCGTGCCGGCGTGGATGCCATCGGCCGCGAGCTGGTCAAGCTGGCCTACATTGTGCCGCGAATGCTGCTGCTGTTCGTGATCAGCTGGATTCCGGCAGTCAACCTTGTGGCGCCGCTGCTGTGGGGGCTGTTTGCGGCCTGGACCATGGCAATCACCTATCTTGATTACCCTATGGACAACAACAAGGTGAGCTTTGCCGACATGCGCCGGCGCTTGAACGCGCGGCGCATCCAGACGCTGACCTATGGCGGCTGGGTCACGCTGATCACCTGGCTGCCGCTGGCCAACCTGTTCCTGCTGCCCGGCGCCGTGGCCGGCGCGGTGCTGATGTGGGATCGTCACTACCGCAGCCTGGGAAAGTCGAGCGCGCTAGTTCGCTAGCCGCCTGACCCCGGCCACAGGCTCAGGGCAATACCGGCAAACACCACCAGCCCCGACCAGTGATTGTTGATAAAGGCACGAAAGCAGCGGTCGCGATCGCGGCCACGGGCGAGCCACTGCTGGAAGACAAAGGTGGCGGCCATGGTGGCCAGGCCCAGCCAGAAGAAACCGCCCAGGCCCAGCTGCCAGCCGGCCCAGGCCAGCAGGGCCAGGGTCGCCAGCTGGAAAAGCCCGATCATCAGCGTATCGGCACGGCCGAACAGCACCGCCGTGGATTTGACGCCGATCTTCAGGTCGTCGTCGCGGTCGACCATGGCGTACAGAGTGTCGTAGGCGATCGTCCAGCACAGGTTGGCGGCAAACAGCAGCCAGGCTACCCTGGGCACCTCGCCCAGCACCGCCCCGAAGGCCATGGGAATGGCCCACGAAAAGGCGGCCCCCAGCACCACCTGGGGCAGGTGGGTATAGCGCTTCATGAAGGGGTAGATCGCGGCCAGCGCCGCGCCCACCAGCGACAGCAAGACGGTAAACAGGTTAGTGAAGCACACCAGCACGAAGGCGGCCGCCACCAGGGCGGCAAACAGCCCCTGAGCCTCGCGCTCGCTGATGCGCCCGGTGGCCAGCGGACGATTCACGGTGCGCTTGACGTAGCCGTCGATATGGCGGTCGGCATAGTCGTTGATCACACAGCCCGCGGCGCGCATCAGGTAGACGCCGAGCACGAAGATCACCACCAGGCGACGTGCCGGGACGCCTTCGGCGGCCACCCACAGCGCCCACAGCGTGGGCCACATCAAAAGCCAGGTGCCGATGGGGCGGTCGAGCCGGGTCAGGTGCAGAAAGTCGGGAAGGCGCGCGAGTCCCGTGGGACGCAGAAGCGATGAGTCCATTATGCTCTCTCGAGTGAGTCAAATACCGCCGCCGGCAGCTCATCAGCCATCGGGCGATTGCCGGCCGATGCATGAGGATGGCTGAGCCTGGCTTGGTGTCGTTGTCTGGAACTGTTCTCGAATTTGTCTGGATCGATATCAGCCGAGCCTACCGCGAAGGCAGCCCCAGGTCATCCGCCATGCTATCCAGAAAGAACTCCTGGACCAGCACGATAAAGCGGCGGTGGCGAAGGATCGAGCGGCGCCCCCAGGGGCCAGGCACGCTGGCAAAGGGGGCCGGTGCGCTGCTGATCTCGATGGCGCCGCGCTGCAGATCGGGCTGGCTGAATAGCCAGCTGCCCAGGGAGTGCTCACCCAGCCCTTCGAGACGCTGTCCGTTCAGCCGATCCAGCGGCGCCACCGAGCGAGCCATCACCCAGGGACGGTCATCCAGGCACAGGGCCACTTCACGCAGCCAGGCCCAGCGGTTCAGCGGCTGGCCCAGCGCCAGCGCCTCGTCGGGGTTTGGCCTGCCCAGGCGCTGATCGAGCAGCCTGACGCGAAAGGGCGCGGGCGCACCGGCTTGCATCAGGCGTGCGGTCAGCGAATCCGTCGAGGCCACCCATTGCCACCAGGCGCGACTCATTGCCGGGCGCGCCGCCGCCAGCGGCTGCCACTGTGTAACCGCCCTCGTTGAACCCTTGATTACCACTTTGTTATCACCACTGCGCCCCACGTCGTCCCGGGCAAAGGGCCGCTAGTGTAACATGAGCAGCTGTGCGATCCGCGTTACCACAAGGACGGATATGAGTGCTTCTTTGACCATCATTGGCTCCGGCATGGCCGGATTTGGACTGGCACGTCAGCTGCGCAGCCGCGATGCCGAGCGTCCGATTACCCTAATTACCGCCGACGGTGGCGACGACTACTCCAAGCCGCTGCTGTCCACCGGCTTTGCCAAGCGGCTGTCTCCCGAGCGCCTGGTCAGCCGCTCGGCGCTGCAGGCGGCCGAGGAGCTGAGGTTGACGCTGCGCACCCACACTGTGGTCGATGGCATCGACAGCACCGCACGCACCCTGCGGCTGGGTGCAGAAGTCCTGGCCTACGATCAGCTGGTGCTGGCTACCGGCGCCGCGCCGGCGCTGCCCTTCGCCATTCCAGCCGAGCTGTCCGGTCGGATTTTCACCGTCAACGACCTGGACGACTATCGCGGCTTTCATGCGGCGCTGGCAGGATTCGGACGTTCGGCGCGCGTTGCCATAGTGGGCACAGGGCTGGTGGGCTGCGAGTTCGCCAATGATCTCGTCGCCGGCGGCCATCGAGTGGCCATGGTGGCGCCCGAAGCGTCTCTGCTGGCCCGCCTGCTGCCCGCCGCGCTGGGCCATGCCCTGGGCGATGCCTTTGTCGAGGCCGGCATCTCGCTGTATCGCGGTCATACGATCGGTGCGCTGGGGCTGGACGGCGACGACGTTGGCCTGCGATTGGACGACGGGCGCGTTCTGCACGCCGACCTGGTGCTGGTGGCTACCGGCCTGCGACCGCGGATTGCCCTGGCCGCGGCTGCCGGGCTCAACGCCGGACCCAGCGGCATCAGGGTGAACCGCTATTTGGAAACGTCCGCGCCCGGCGTATACGCCCTGGGTGACGCGGCCTGCGTCGATGGGCTCAATGCCATGTACGTGCAGCCGCTGCAGGCCGGCGCCAGGGCTCTGGCCGCTACGCTTGCCGGCAGTCCCACAGCGGTGGGCTACGGCCCCTGGCCGATTCTGGTCAAGACACAGCTGCTGCCGGTGGTTTCTCTGCCGCCAACCAAACCTCCGGCTCGCTGGCGTATCGAAGGTGAGGGGCGCGATCTGACGGCGCTGGCGGAGTCAAAAGACGAACGTTTGATCGGTTTTGCGTTGACAGGAAGCTGCGTGCGGCGGAAAGTCGAGCTGGCGCGGCTGGCGCCGCCGTTGCTAGGCTAGTGCCACCCCGGACGGCAGCCATGAAGCATCCATAGAAATTACGGGGTCCAGGAATGCAACAGTGTTTCGTCACAAGACGATGGCATTCATGGCGGAAAGTAACGCCGTCAGACAGTCGCTGTCGGAGATAGCGCCGACACCCTACCCATAGTCAGGAGAACCAACCCTATGCGCAAACCAGAACTTGCCTCAGCTATCGCCGAGCGGGCCGATCTTTCCAAGGACAAGGCCAGTCAGGTGCTCAACGTGATTCTTGATGAAATCACCGGCAGCGTTGCCGACGGCAACGACGTGGCCCTGATCGGATTTGGCACCTTCACCGTTCGCCAGCGCGCCGCGCGCACCGGCAAGAACCCGCAGACCGGCGAGCCGCTGAACATTCCGGCGAGCAAGACCGTGGCCTTCAGGCCTGGCAAGGGGCTCAAGGACGCGGTGGCAAAGTAAGCCCGAGCGGTTCGTCGATGAACGGCGAACCGCTATCACTGCTCCTCCCACCTCATCACCTTCGCTCGGATCCTAGACATGAAGCTACGCGTGATTCTCTGGCTGCTCGGCTTTTTGCTCAAGCGAGCGCTGAAGCGCAAGCCGGCCTTTCGCGAGCAGCTGGAGAAGCGTCCTCTCGACTGGGGCATCGCCACCGAAGACCTGTCGATTGCCCGCTACTACCGGATGTCTCCCCGCGGGATTGAAACCGCCACGGGTCTGCCGGTGGACCTCGATCTCGAACTGCGCTTCGAGGACGCCGACAGCGCGCTGAAGATTCTGCGCAGGCCCACCCAGAAAGCCTTCCGTGACGGCATGATGAACAACCGTGTGCGCCTGGTCGGCGACAGCCGCGACCTGGAGCGCCTGCAGGCGCTGCTCAGGCATATTCGTTAACCGGTACGCAGCGGCCAAGTATAAACACTCTAGGGAAGCGCTGAAGAAATCGCCGAGCGGCTCAAGCACAAGGCGCACGGAGCGCAGAAACCGGAGCCTATGCGGTATAGGTGAGGATTGCGAGCACCGCGCAACGCAGTGATTGGGTCGCGCAGGCATTTACTCAGTGTTTTCCTAAGGTGCCGGGCCGGCGGCGCCGAGAAAACGCTTCTGCCAGTAGTCCAGCGACAGCCGAGTCGTGGTGACCTTGCGCCCGCTGCCCGGCGCATGAATCATCTGATCGTTGCCCAGATAGATGCCCACATGGCTGGCCTTGCCGCTGCTTGCGGTATCGAAGAATAGCAGATCGCCCGGGCGGGCCTTCCTGATCGGCGTCAGCTGCCGGAACTGCTGCTGGGAGCTGCGCGGCACGCGGATGCCCGCCTTGGCGTAGGCGCGCTGCACCAGCCCCGAGCAGTCCAGGCCGTTCAACGAGGTGCCGCCGTAGCGGTAGGGCGCGCCGAGCGTCTGTTTGGCCTCGGCGAGGATCATCGCCCGCTCCAGCGATATGCCGGCCCGATCCTGGGTGTCGAGCCTTGGGCCGGCACAGCCGGCCAGCAGCGCAAGCAGCGCCGCCAGCAGCAGCGCCCCGCCCTGGCGCTGCACGGCAAAGCCAGAGCGAAAGAACGGGATGAAGCGCGCAACGCAACGCGGGTCGAAGCGTGGAGCTGAGTCGGGCGTCATGATCGTCGTCAGTGGAAATATCACTCGCCGATAGTATCAGCCCTCAGCGGCGAAAGCCGACCCTGCGTCCCGCCAGCGCCGGCCAGCCGTCTGCCGGGGCGTGGGGCAGACGCTCGATGGCCTCCACGATGGCGGCCGGGAAGGGCGCCGGGCGCCCGCTGTCGCTGTCAATGCCCATCAGCATCTGCTCGCTGGTGGCCAGGCACTGGCCGCTCTCGTCGTGCATTTCCATGAACAGGTGCAGCCGTTTGGCGTCGCGGTCGAGCAGGACGACATCGATACCCAGCGCTTGGCCCTCGTGCGCTTCCCGGCGGTAGCAGAGATGGGTTTCCAGGGTGTAGATGGTGTAGGCGTGCCGGGCACGCCCCGCTTCATCCAGGCCGATATGGTCCATCAGCGCTTCCAGCGCCAGGGAGAAGGCGCGGGCATATTCCGCGTCGTTCATGTGGCCGTTGTAGTCGACCCACTCGGCGGCCACGTGAGTATCCAGGATGCGCATCAGATTCGTCCTTCAAGACCTTCGGCTTCCGGCCAGTAACGCTGCACCAGATCGAGCAGGTCGACCAGAAAGGCGTCGCGGCGCTTGGCCAGCTCGCTGACCGGTCGTCCGGCGGCCTGGTGTTCGCAGCCGTCCACCACCCGGTCGATCAGCGTGTCGGTGAGCTCCGGGGCTTCCAGCCTGGTCCAGGGCAGCTTCAGCGCCGGGCCGAACTGCTCGAGCATGTGGCGCATGCCCGCATCGCCCCCGGCCAGATGGAAGGTCAGGAAGGTGCCCATCAGCGACCAGCGCAGGCCGCAGCCGTAGACCACCGCCGCGTCGATCTCTTCGGTGGTGGCTACGCCGTCGTTGACCAGGTGCAGCGCCTCGCGCCACAGCGCCTCCATCAGGCGATCGGCGATGTGGCCCTCGATCTCCTTGCGCACGATCAGCGGGCGCATGGCGAGCTGCTGATACAGCGCCCGGGCGGCGTCGAGCTGCTCGGGCGCTGTGGCATCGCCGCCCACCAGCTCCACCAGCGGCAGCAGATAGACCGGGTTGAAGGGGTGCGCGACGATGATCCGCCCCGGCGCCCGAGCGCACTCTTGCTGCAGGTCGCTGGGCTTGAAGCCGGAGGTGGACGAGCCGATCACCGTCTCGGCGGCGGTGGCCGCGTCCAGCCGGGCGAGAATCTCGCGCTTGAGCTCGAGACGCTCCGGCACGTTCTCCTGCACCAGATCGGCGTTTTCCACCGCCGCCTCCAGGCTGTCGACGAAGCGCAGCCGCTGCTGGCTGGCGCCGTCTGCCAGGCCGAGTTTTTCCAGCGCCGGCCAGGCGTTGGCCACGGCGTCGCGGCTGCGCGCTTCGGCGCCCTGGGCCGGGTCGAAGGCGACCACGTCCCAGCCTTGGGCCAGCGCCCGGGCGATCCAGCCGTTGCCGATCACCCCGGTGCCGATGACGGCAAGCCGCTTGTTCGTCGCCTGCTTGATTACCGCCTGCTCGCTCATGCCGAGTCTCCCATGACCTTGCCCGTGGCGGGGTCGCGCAGCTTCAGGTGCTCGCGGGTCTGGGCCGGGGTCATGACCCGCCCGCCGAGGTTTTCGATGATGCCGGCGGCTTTCTCGACCAGCTGGCCATTGGTGGCCAGGACGCCCTTGCTCAGATACAAGTTGTCTTCCAGACCGACCCGAGCGTGGCCGCCCAGCAGCATGGCCTGGGCCACCATCGGCATCTGCAGGCGGCCGATGCCGAAGGCCGCCCAGTTGGCGCTGTCCGGCAGCTTGTTGCGCATGGTGAGCATGGTCTCGGTGTCAGCTTCGGCGCCCCAGGGAATGCCCAGGCACAGCTGGAACAGCGGGTCGCCGTCGATCAGGCCTTCCTGATGCAGCTGGCGCGCGAAGCGCACGTGGCCGAGGTCGAAGCACTCGAGCTCCGGCTTGACGCCGGCCGCCTGCACCAGGCGCGCATGTTCGCGCAGCCAGTCGGCGGTGTTGATGTAGACCATGTCGCCGAAGTTGAGGCTGCCGCAGTCCAGGGTGCACATCTCCGGCAGCAGCTCGCCTACCGGGGCGTGGCGCTCGGCCGGGGTCTGGATATCGGTGCCCGGACCGCCGCGGGTCGGATCCTCGACGTCGGGAATCCAGTCGCCGCCGCCCCCGGCGGTGATGTTCATGACGATGTCGGTATCCGCCTCGCGCACCCGCTGCATGACCTCGCGGTAGTGGTCCAGCGAGTGGCTGACGCCGCCGGTCTCCGGGTTGCGCACGTGGATGTGCGCCACGCTTGCGCCGGCGCGGGCCGCCTCGATGCAGCTGTCGGCGATCTGCTTCGGCGTGACCGGCACGTTGGGGTTCTTGCCGGTAGTATCGCCGGCGCCGGTAACGGCGCAGGTAAGAATGACGTTGTGGTTCATCGAGCGTCTCCCTGAATTCAAAGTGGCGGCCAGTATGCGGGCTAGGATGTCGCAGGAGTCCACGCCAGGCGACACGGAGTTGGCATTACACGACGTTAACACGCCAGCGGCGCTTGGACATTCGCTGGCTGTGGCCCAATATGCTAAAGATAGCAATGAAACCAACGGCTTGAATCAAGGAGAAAACGATGAGCTTCCAGGGTGAACAGTACCCCGGCGTGCAGACGCCGCCCGCCGAAACCGAAGGCTTTCGTCTCAACCACACCATGCTGCGGGTCAAGGACCCGGAGGCATCGTTGGCTTTCTACTCGCGGGTCTTCGGCATGCGCGTGCTGCGCAAGCTCGACTTCGAGGAGATGCAGTTCACGCTCTATTTTCTCGCCAGGCTGGAGCGCGGTGATGATGTGCCCGAAGACACCGACGAGCGTACCGTCTGGACCTTCTCGCAGAAGGGCCTGCTGGAGCTGACCCACAACTGGGGCACCGAAGATCAGGCCGATTTCGCCTACCACGACGGCAACGCCGAGCCCCAGGGCTTTGGCCACATCTGCTTCTCGGTGCCGGATCTTGACGCCGCCGTGGCCTGGCTCGATGCCAACGAGGTCGAGTTCATCAAGCGCCCCGATCAGGGCAAGATGAAGGACGTGGTATTCGTCAAGGACGTCGACGGCTACTGGATCGAAGTGGTCGAGGCCGCAAAGATGGTTGGCAAGGGCGACTAAGGCTTGCTGCGAAATCATCACGACCGGGCGCAAGATTACAGCAAAGGTAGCCTTGTCGGATCGCGGCAGAATGGTAAGGTTATGCCGTGTTCCAACATGGCATGACTGCCAAGGAGATCCGATGAAGCTGTCCAAGCGACCTTTCACACACCTTCTCTTGGGGGGGCTGCTGCTCGCTCCCCTGACGTTGAGTTCAGCGGTAATGGCCGAGGAGCCCGCCGAGGTGAGGTTTGCCGTTCCCCCGTGGCCGGGCGTTACGGTCAAGAGCCAGCTGGCGTCCACCCTGCTTGATACGCTGGGCTACAAGGTTCGACAAGAAGAGATTGGCGCGACCATTGCCTATCAGGCACTGAGCGAAAATGAGCTGGATGCCTATCTGGCCGCCTGGCTGCCGGCCCAGCAGGGCATGTACGACAGATCGACTCAGGGTGACGGCAAGCTGGTTGACCTGGGCACGAACGTCGACGGTGCGCGGCTGGGCTTCGTGGTGCCAACCTATATCTACGAGGCGGGTTTCACCTCGGGTGAGGATCTGTGCAGCAAGGAGCTGCAGGACAGGGCCGGCGGTACCGTCTATTCCATCGAGGTAGGCTCCGGCACCAGCGACCTGCTGGCCGAGATGCAGGCCAGCGGCACCTACTGCCTCGACGAGTGGCGGCTGTCCGAAACCTCCACGACGGGCATGTTCAGCCAGGCCAAGGCGATGATGGACAGAGACGAGTGGATTGTCTTCTACGCCTGGACCCCGCACTGGGCGACCATCGAGTATGACATTCGCTTCCTCGACGACCCGGAAGATGCCTGGGGGCCGGACGGCGGGCGCAGCGACGTGCGTACCCTGGTGACCCAGAGCTTCGTCGAGTCCAACCCCAACGCCGCTCGGCTGATCGACCAGCTGGAGTTCACCGCCCAGCAGCAGAGTGAGATGATCACCGGCTATAGCTTTGAGGATCGCGAAGCCGACGAGGTGGCGCTGACCTGGATGCGTGAGAACCCCGAGCGGATCAAGGCTTTTCTGGAGGGGGTTACCACGCGTGACGGCGGCGAAGACGCCTGGCCGGTGGTGCAGGAAGCGCTGGAGATTCCCAACGCCTGATCTGATGCTTTCTCCTGTCTAGAGGCGCCTGACGGCGCCTTTCGCGCTGATCCGGTTTTCGTAAGAGGCCAACTTGTTGGGCGACGCAGGCCGCAGGCCTGCCGATGATGGCGCCAGGCATCTGCCCGGACACCATTGACATCGCTGTTCGGCCAGCTAGGTGGCCTTTTTGTATACGTTTGGTCAGTAGCCGGTCATTTCCAGATAGCCCTCGCCGCGCGGCGCGCCGCTGGCGGCATCGCTGACGCTGACCGCACCCTCCCAGTAGGGCACCGAGGTATTCATCCAGCGGTTGGCGTGGCGCGCCGCAACCTCCAGCTCGAGGCCCTTTTCCGGCAGCGTCAGCCGCCAGCGCACTGGCACGCGATGGCCGGCGGCATCGGCGCTCTCCAGCTGCGTCAGCGCAAGCCCCGTGCCGTGCAGCGGCGTGACCTTGCCGTCGGGCGCGATCCAGCTGCCGGACAGATAGTCGCCGCTGCCCTCGCCGCCGCCGCGCAGGCGAAAGGCCATCAGCCGGGCGCCGCTGTCCAGATGCAGTGAAAACCAGTCCCAGCCGCTCTGATTGGCGCTGAGCAGCTGGCTGCTCCATTCGCGGTCCAGCCAGGCCCGGCCGCTGACCGCCACGCGCTCGCCATCAAGCAGCACCTCGCCGCTGATGCGATAAAAGGGCTGGCTGTAATACATCGAACCCTGGCCGTCGGCCGACTTCTGGCTGAAGCCCTCGACGCCGTGGCGCACCAGCGGGCCTTCGGCGTCAAGCTCGAGGCGATAGCCGAAGGTGCCGCTGTCGTCCTCGGCCTGGGCGGTCAGGCGCAGCTGGTCCAGGGCGTCGCCCGCAGTTTCACCCGAGGCGTCTGCGGCTAGGCTTTCAAGCCGCCAGTTATCCAGCCAGGCGCGAAAGGGTCGGGCGGTAACACCGGCCTGAAGCGCGGTACCAGGTTGTGGCACGCTGCTACCCCGGGTGAAGCGCTCGGCCACGCGATGGCTCGCGCCGCGCGACAGCGCCATGTGCGCCATCCACAGCTGATCCGTGGCCCAGGGCGACGTTTCAGCGGCGCCGGCGTCGTCTGTCCGGGGCCGCTGCGCCTGGCGGAACAGCGTCCACTGCATGCCCAGCGGCTCGCCGCGCTCGTCTTGCAGGTTGGCGGTGAGATACCACCACTCGATGCGAAAGTCTGGGTGCGGGCCGTGGTCGTCGGGAAAGCTGAGCGCCATGCCGGGGCGGGCGTGGGCGAAGCCGTCGACGCTTTCGCCCAGTCCGGCAAAGCCGGTTCTGGCGGTGTTTGGCTCAGCCCCGGCCCCAGGCTCAGACGCCGTATCATCGCAGGCGCTGAGCGACATCAGGCACAGCAGAACGAGGCAGATTAGCGTCAGGCCGCGCGCCCATGGGGTTGTCCGTCGAATGCGAGTCATGTGGCTTCCTCCTCGGCCAGCAGCGCCCGGGGCGGCGTGCGCCACAGCTTGAGCATCGGCAGACCCGCCGCCAGCAGCGCGACCAGCACGGCAGTGGCGAGCGTCAGGCTGATCTCACCGGGAAAGACGTGCAGCGGCAGTCGCCAGCCGAAGGCCGCCACGTTGATGCCCCATACCAGGCAGGCGGTAATGGCGATGCCCAGGGGAATCGCTAATAGGCCGGTGAACAGCGCGGCACCGGCCAGCTGCGCCAGCTGGATGCTGAGCAGTCGACGCAGTGGCACGCCAATCGCCCAGAGCGTGGACAGGCGCCGGCGCCGCTCCCGGGCCTGGGCCAGCAGCGTCGCCAGCAGCGCCAGCGCCGCCACGCCCAGGGTCAGGGCATTGAGCGCCCGGGTGATGGCGAAGGTGCGCTCGAAGATGGCGGTGGCCGCCGCCTTGACCTCGCGCTGGTCCTGCAGGCTGCGCGGCGTGAGGTGGAAACGCTCGCTCAGCCGCTGGCTCAGCCGTTTGGCATCTTCGCTCGGCGCCACCACGACCCCGATGGACACCGGCGACACGCCAAACAGCCGCCGTACCCTGGGCGTGGCCATCACCACTTCGCCGCGCGGGTTGCCGTAGTCGGGATAGATGCCCACTACCGTTACCGTTTCGGCACCGTCAGGCGCGGCCAGGCCCAGCCGATCGCCCAGCGCGATGCCCTCGCCCCGGGCCAACTGCTCGTTGATAAAGACCTCGCCTTGGCGAAAGGCCCGCCAGGCGGCGTCTCGGCTGCCCAGAGTGGCGAGCAGCGGCCAGTCGGCCGTCAGCGTTTGCCCCGGCGTGATGCCGAAGACCGACAGCGGCAGGCCCGGACGGCGAGCGGAGCCATTGTTGCTGGCTACCTCGAGCAGCCGGGATTCGGCGCTGGCGGTGATCAAGCGCTCGGCGACGGCGTCCTGGCGGGCCAGCCAGGCATCGATCTCGGTAAACTGCGCCGCCGGCGGCGTCAGATAAAGATCCGCCATCAGCCGCTGGTCGAGCCAGTCGAGAAAGGTGAGGCGAAAGCCGCCGACCATGCTGCTGACGCCAAGGTTGGCCGACAGCGCGATCAGCAGCGCCATCATCGCCAGCGACAGCCGCGGCAGCTGCAGCTGCAGATCGGCCAGCGCCCACTGGCCGAGCGGCCAGCGCTTGGCCAGGCGCGGTAAACGCCTTGGCCCGCTCAGCATCAGGCGCAGCGCCAGGGCCAGCAGCGGCGGCAGCCACAGCGCGGCGGCCAGCATGATGGCGGCGACCAGCGCAAAGCCGGCCACCAGCCCCTCGCCGCTGGGGCGCGTGACCAGCCAGGCTCCCAGCGCCAGCGCCGACAGCGCGGCAGCGCCGCCCAGCAGCGTCTGGAGGCGCAGCTGGCGCTGGAAGCCGGCGCGCCACGCCTGGGCCTGCCCCAGTGCCAGCAGGCGGATGCGGCTGGCCCGCCACAGCACGCCGCTGCCGGCAATGAACAGGCCGCCCAGGGTGACGCCAATGCCGCCCAGCCAGTAGTGCCAGGGCAGGCTGAGCGTGGCGCTGACGTCGGCGCCGTACAGGCTTTGCAGGGTGGCGGCCACGTCCGGCAGCAGCGCCTGGGCCAGCCACAGCCCGCTGACCAGACCCGCCAGCGCCCCGACCAGCCCCAGCAGCAGCAGCTCCAGCGCCAGCAGGACGGTCAGGCGGCGGCCCGGCACGCCGAGCGCGCGCAGGGTACGCAACAGTCCCAGGCGCTGTTCCAGGGCCAGCCCCAGCGCCGCCTGGACGATAAACAGCCCGACGATCAGCGCCAGCAGCGCCATGGCCGTCAGGTTGAGGTGAAAGCTCTGGGTCAGCTCGCCGGGGCTGGCGCGGGCGTCGGCGCGCACCAGGGTGAAGCCGGCGGGGGCCTCGGCTAAAGAATCCGCGGCGCTGACCAGCGCGGTGATCGCCTCGCCGGCCTCCAGCAGCCGGGCGGCCACGGCGATGTCCACCACCAGGGTATTGGGCGGCAGCGCGGGCGCCTCAGTGAGTGGGGGCAGTGGCGTGCCACCGTTGACGGTAGGCTGAGTCTCTAGCCGAGCGCGGGTTTCCGGA
>DATHXP010000131.1:0-2614 GCA_035459605.1 Halomonas sp.
GGCGCTGATGCACGGCTACGCCCGCGATGAGGTGCCGCTGGAGGCGCTCAGCGATGCCGCCCTGCGCAAGCTGCTGGCCGCGCGCATCCTGTGGCGCCCCGACGAGCACAGCGGGGTCAAGCTTGCGCCCAAGGTGCGCGATCTGATTGCCGAGATGCTGGCCGACGAGGCGCGGCGTCACGTCAACGCCGACGTGGCGGAAACCCTGGAGCTGATTCGCAGCCAGGTGCAGAGCTACCGCGAGGCGCGCAGCCACGGCGAGTACTGGCGGCAGGAGCAGCATCTGCTGCGCCTGCGTCAGGAGGTCGACGACCTCAACGGGCGCTTTGCCGATGCCATCGACAGCCTGTGGCAGCGCCTCAACAGCGACTTCGGCTTCGTCAGCCGCCTGAGCGACAAGATCCGCGAAAACGAGCGCGCCCAGAAGCAGATCGTGCGCCTCATCGACGGGCTGGCGCTGATCGAGTTTGACGAGCTCATCGAGCTGGTCGGCGGCGACGGGGCGCTGCGCAAGCTGCTGATCAGCCAGCTGCAGCAGCAGCTCAGCCATCACTTCAACAACCTGCGCGAGGTGCAGCGCCGGCTCGTCGAGCTGATGGCGCGCTTTCGCCAGCAGCAGGCGCGCAGCCGTCTGGTCTCCGGTATGGCGGCGTTTCTGCGCGAGCACCCCAGTTTCGTGCCCGGCAACTATGCGCGTCGCAGCGAGGTGCCGGACCTGGTCAATCGCGCCGCGCCGCTGACTGCCGCCGCCGCGCCGGCGCTGGACCGCCACCAGGACGCCGAACTGCTCGCCGAGCTGCTGCATCAGCTGCCGGCACCGCAGCACAAGCCAGAGCCGGTTGCCGCAGCACAGGCCGCCGAAGTCCAGCAAGAGCGCACGGTGGCCGCGCGTCAGCAGGCGCTCAAGCAGGATGTGGAGCGCTTCTATCTGGCGGTGGTCGACCATCAGGGAGACGCGCCCAGCGCCCTGGCGTATCTGCACGCCAGCGACATGACATGGGACGACGAGATCTGGCTGTTTCAGGTGATCGCCGAGTACCAGGGGCTGCCGCGCCGCGAGCAGCGCGCCTTTCGCCTGCAGCAGCAGGAAACCCAGGCCAGCCGCTTCAACCATCTGCGCCTGATTCATGATGTCTCGCTGCAGCTGGCGCGGTCGGCATGAGGCATTCGCTATGAGCTTCTTGCCATGAACCTATCGCCTGGCGCCTACCGGCTGCTGAACAGGATCAAGGAAGAGCTGCGCCGCACGCCGCAGACCGAGAGAAAACGCAGCGGCAAGGCGGTCCAGGAGATCGAAGCCTGGTGCGCCGAATACGATATCGCCCTGGACTCCCATCGCCTTCCGAGCAATATCCTGCTTTTCGAGCAGTCGCTGCTCGACCACATAGATGACGTGCTGAAAAGCCTGGGGCATCCGCCGCTGGGTGCCGAACTTGGCCGACAGACCACTACGGCGCAGGCCAGGCAGGGAAGCCTCGAAGCCAAGAGCGTGCGTGAAAACCCGCGTGCGCATCGCGTGCTGGTGAACCTGCCGGCGCGGCCGGCGCCCGAGTGGCTGAGCGCCGAGCCCCGCGAGGTGCTGGATCTTGACTGGCGACACATCGAGCTGGACGCCTTCGATGCGCTGATCCAGGTGGAAAACCTCGACAGCTTCTATGACTTCGCCCCGGATGCGGAAGCGCTTGCGCCGTTCAACAGCCCGCTGGTGGTCTACCGCGGCGACGCCCACTACGGCGGCGGCTTCTCCAGGCTGGCCGGCGCCTGGGCAAGCCGATGTGCGCCGCACCTCTACGCCGGCGATTTCGATGCCGCCGGCATAGCGTTTGCCCTCTCCAGCCAGGCCACCCATGTGCTGCTGCCGCCACTGGCGTGGCTTGCGCAGCGCGTCACCCCAGACCATCTGCCGGCAGAGCAGATCACGCATCAGCCGGCGCTGCGCCGTCACATCGCCAGGCTGCCCGGCGGGCATCCACTCAGGAACTACCTGGCGATTCTGCTCCAACAGCAGCGCGGGCTCAGACAGCAGTGGTTTGACGAGCGCCTCGTCATGGTGGCGCTGGGTTGACGGAGCATGCCGGCATTGGCTCATCCATCAGAACAGCCTACAGCCCGGTGATACGTGGTAAGCACTTGTCTTGCTGTTGTTTATAAACTACAGTTATTGCATGCTCGATATCAAACAGACGGATACCTATCGGCAGTGGGAGCGCAAGTGGAGGGCATCATGAACGAGCCCATTTACGATTACGATCCAGCTGCCGCGCTCGAATGCGATGAGGGCATTGCCGTTTTCATTGCTGACGCGCTGGAAACAGGTGACGCGGCGTATATTGCCAAGACGATGGGTGTTGTCGCCCGTGCGAAAGGAATGACCGAACTTGCCCGTGAGACCGGCTTGTCCCGCGAACAGCTCTATCGATCGTTTAGCGAACAGGGCAACCCGACCCTTAAAACCATGCTTGCCGTCATGCGAGCCTTGGGGGTGGACATGACAGCCCGGCCCCGCGAGCCAGCCGCCTAATATTTTGTTCTGGAACAGGGGCGTTGAGCACGGTGCTCTAAGCATACTCATGCAGGCACCGGCGTTTCGCCGGCCAGGACCTGGCGAAACCAG
>DATHXP010000132.1:0-4517 GCA_035459605.1 Halomonas sp.
AATTCATGCCGGGCAGCCGCGCGAGCAGATCCAGTCGACGCGAGATCAGGTCGGGATGGGGCGAGTACAGGTCGTAGGGCAGAATCTCCCAGTCCGGAAACAGCTCGGCGGTCACCGATCCGAGCTGATTGATGTCGTCGCGCAGGCTGCGCGCGGCATAGCCGTCGGGGACGGCCACCAGAACCGGCCCGCCCTTGCGCCCGGCATAGCTCGAGACGGCGAGCGCCAGCGGCAGGCCGTAGAAGACGTGGCGCAGATTGATCACCAGCGTGGCAAAAAGAATGGCGCTCACCGGCAGGCCGGCAGCGAGCATGGGCACCATCATGAACTGGGCCGCGCCGGCAAATACAATGACGCTGGACAATACGGCCAGCCACGGCGCCCCGCCGGCCTGCACGAACAGCAGGCCGAACACCAGCCCCAGTGGAACATAGCCGACGGCCACCGGGGCCGTCAGACCAATGGCCGACAGCGCGCGTTGATCAGGGATCTGCATGGGGTGACAGAATATCAGGCCGGCCGAAGCCCGGGTGACGCAACACGGGATTGGCCTTGATCCCCGGATAAGGATCTCCCTGTAAACGAAGAAGCGCACCAGTTGGAGTGATTACGGCACAATGCCGGGTGACAAAACCACTCACTCCAAAGGTGCGCTTGATGAACAGGATAGCGGGAATGCCGGCCAAGGTCGATGTGGATTTCACGGATGCGCGTTTGACGCATCGAGGGGGCTGGGTTTTTCTGGGGCAGATTTTCAGGCGGCTTGGGCTGGGCCGGCGCCTATCCCGGGCGCTGTCGCTCAAGCGTCGTCGTCGCGGAGCTTCGGATGCGGAGATGGTGTTGAGTCTTGTGGCGTCGCAGGTGGCCGGTGGCGGTGCGCTGTCGGACGTGGACGCGCTGCGCTGTGATGACACCTCGCGGCGCCTGCTGGGCTTGAGTGAGGTGCCTGACAGTCGACGTCTGGGTGAGTATCTGAGCCGGTTTGGCGTGGCCGATGTGGCTTCGCTCGAGCGCCTGGTGGGATCGGTTGCCGCCGAGCTGGGGCCTGAGGTGGTGGCCCATGAGCAGGCCAGTCGGGGTTATGTGCCGGTGTTTGTCGATGGTTCGGCCATCGAGGTCGAAGGCCGGCTGTTCGAGCGTTCAGGCAAAGGCTACGACGGCACCCAGCAGTACTGGCTGCACGGGGTGTTCGTGGGTGGTCTGTGGGCGGCGGGCCGGCTGCATCCCGGCGGTGTGTCGGTCACCGCCGGCTGGCGCGAGCAGCTCGAATCGATCCGTGGCTGGTTCGGTCCGGACGACGCGGTCTGGGTGCATGTCGACAATGCTTACTACGGCCGGGCATTCGTGGACTTCTGCCATCAGCAGGGCTGGGACTACTCGGTCAGTGTCACCCACGATGGGTTCCGTGCTCCGGTGCTGCGCATGCTCACCGGCCTGTCGGAGTCGGCCTGGACCGATATCGGCATGGGTGAGCAGGCCACGGTGGTCCATCACCGCCCGCAGGGCTGGCGTGAGCACGCCTATGTCGTCATCCGCCGCACCCACGATGGCGCCCAGCAACGCCTCGAACCGGCCTACACCATCATCCTCGTCTCGCGCGATGACTTGCCCGTGGGGGAGCTGGTCGCCCGTCATCGCCAGAAACAGGGTCAGGAGAATGCCTTCAAGGGCCCGCTGATCGACTTGGACCTGCATCATCCCCCTTGCCGGAACTTCCATGCCAATCAGGCTTATTATCTGTGCGGACAACTCGCCCAGATCCTGCTCAGGATGCTGCAGTACACCTTCCTGCCCGCCGATAGCCGCA
Organism: Halomonas sp.; assembly: GCA_035459605.1. GTDB lineage: Bacteria > Pseudomonadota > Gammaproteobacteria > Pseudomonadales > Halomonadaceae > Halomonas. Next base: position 1,808 of record DATHXP010000132.1, read on the forward strand.
AGCACTCGATCCGGCCCATCATCCGCTACTTGATCCATGCGGCAGCCCGGCTGGTCAGGCGGGCTCGCCAGTGGCGGTTGGACTTCGCCAAGACCGCCTTACGCCTTGACTGGCTCTATCACGCCGCCTGTCAGCTCGAGTAGCCGCCTTCGATCCAAGTGAGCCCGCTGACATTGACCGGTTGGCACCGGTCACGGGCAGGTGTTGTCTGCGCGCCGTACAACGCCAGTGATACATCCCTCAACCACGCCAGCCAGTCGCTCTACAGCAATCATGTCGCGCTCATCGGGCCCTAAAACAAGCTTCAGGACGCTGACGGCCAACTTCCGAAACACTCGAAGCGCTTATCCGGGGATCGAGGCCGGGCCCGGCGCGGCAAAAACGCGGCGCCGCTACGGTATCATTGTCGGCTGTCTGCAACGATTTGCAATAAGCCGATGAATTCCCACGCCCTGACCGCCCTCTCGCCGCTGGACGGACGCTACGCCAGCCGCCTCGGTGGGCTGAGAGCGCTCGCATCCGAAGCGGGCCTGATCCGCCATCGCGTACGCGTGGAGGTGGCCTGGTTCAAGGCGCTGGCGGCCGAGCCCGCCTTTACCGCCCTGCCTGCGCTCTCGCGCGAGGATCACAATTTTCTCGATCGCCTGGCCGACGAGTTTGACGCCGACGATGCCGCGGCGGTCAAGGCCATCGAGCGCACCACCAATCACGACGTCAAGGCGGTCGAATACTGGCTCAAGGAACGCCTGAGCGAGCGGGATTCACTCAGGCCTCATGCCGAATTTATCCATTTTGCCTGCACCTCCGAAGACATCAACAACCTGGCCTGGGCGCTGATCATCCGGCAGGCGGTGGTCGAAGAGCTCGACCCGTTGCTCGCCGACATCGACCGCCGGCTGGCCGACATGGCAAAAGACACCGCCGGGCTGCCGATGCTCTCGCGCACCCACGGCCAGACCGCCTCACCCACCACCCTGGGCAAGGAGCTTGCCAACGTGGTCTTTCGCCTGCGCCGTCAGCGACGCGCCCTCGATCAGGTTGAAATCACCGGCAAGATCAACGGCGCGGTGGGCAACTTCAACGCCCACCTGGCCGCCTGCCCGGACGTAGACTGGCCCGCGCTGGCGCGCGATTTCGTCGAGGATCTCGGCCTGATCTGGAACCCCTACACGACCCAGATCGAGCCGCACGACATGATTGCCGAGGTCTCGCACGCGCTCATGCGCATCAACACCGTGCTGCTGGATTTCGCGCGCGACGCCTGGGGCTACGTCTCGCTGGGCTATTTTCGCCAGCGGCTGGTCGAGGGCGAGGTCGGCTCCTCGACCATGCCGCACAAGGTCAACCCGATCGACTTCGAAAATGGCGAGGGCAATCTGGGCCTGGCCAACGCCCTGCTCGGTCACCTGGCCGACAAACTGCCGATCTCGCGTTTTCAGCGCGACCTGACCGACTCCACCGTGCAGCGCTCGCTGGGTTCGGCCTTCGGCTACTCGTCGCTGGCCTGGCAGTCGATTCTCAAGGGCCTGGACCGGATTGCGCCCAACCAGGAAAGGCTGTCGGAAGACCTCGAGCGCGCCTGGGAGGTGCTGGCCGAGGCGGTGCAGACCGTCATGCGCCTGCACGGCGTGCCCGAACCCTACGAAAAGCTCAAGGCCCTGACGCGCGGCCGCGGCATCGATCGGGAGCGCATCCGCGAATTCATCGCCGGCCTCGATATTCCCGAGGCCGATCGCACCCGGCTACTCGAGCTGGATCCGTCGACATACACCGGCAACGCGGCAGACATGGCGCGCGACATCGATCGCTACGTTTGACGAAAGGCTGGCCGGTGACCCGAAGGCAATCGCCACATCCGGAACCGGTATCGCCACATTCAGCCCAATAAAATGCCCGTCAACGTTATAATCAACCGTCTTTGACCGGGCACCTATCAGAGCCATACCCTTTCATGACCGACTTCCTTCAGGAGCAGTACCGCAACTCCCATCTTTCCGGCGGCAACGCCGGCTACGTCGAGGCGTTCTACGAAGCCTGGCTGGACGATCCCGAATCCGTCCCGCAAAACTGGCACGAGCTGTTTTCCCAACTGGCCGAGTCGGTCGATACCGAGACCCGGCACCGCCGAATCGAGGCCCACTTTCGCAATCTGGCCGCCAACGGCCACTACAGCGCTGCCTCGGCCGCCGAAGACTTCAAGCAGGCCGGCGTCCTGCGCCTGATCAACGCTTACCGGGTGCGCGGCCACCAGCGCGCCAATCTCGACCCGCTGGGCCTGAGCGAGCGCCCGAAGGTGCCCGATCTCGAGCTCGGCTTCCACAGCCTGTCGGAGTCCGATCTGGCAACCCGGTTTCACACCGGCACGCTGGCCGGCCCGGATCATCGGCCGCTGAAGGAAATCGTCGAGATCTGCCGCGACACCTACTGCGGCAGCATCGGTGTCGAATACATGCACATCACCGACACCAACCAGCGCCGCTGGCTGCAGCAGCGCCTGGAAGGCACGCGCGGCCTCTACACGCCCGAAGCCGACGAACGCCGGCGCCTGCTCGACAAGCTGGCCGCCGCCGAAGGGATGGAGAAGTACCTGCACTCCAAGTATGTCGGCCAGAAACGCTTTTCGCTGGAAGGCGGCGAGAGCATGATTCCGCTGTTCGACACCCTGATCCGCCACAGCGGCAGTCAGGGTGTGCGCGAAATGGTCATCGGC
>DATHXP010000133.1:0-4953 GCA_035459605.1 Halomonas sp.
CGACAGCCGTTCAAAATCCTGCTTGCTGAGTGTTTCGGCGGATGGTTTCACGACAGAGGTCATCGCAAACTCCTTGACAGCCAGGGGAATGATAGCTAACTGTTAGGGGTAGATGCATCACATTATGATACAAAATGCTTATTACCTGTACTCTGTCTCATGAATTCTCTGGCTGATGAGCGGGCTGATTCAAAATCTGCCCTGTCGACTTTCCACAACAAGAGAGCCATGCCATGAAAGCCATGACCGTCTTCTGCCTGCCCTTTACCCGCACCAGCGGCTGGAAAGAGCTTCAGCAGCGCAACATTTCCATCCCGGCGCTGGCTTGGCTGGTGGTGCTGCCGATGTCGCTGCTGCCGCCGCTGATGCTCTACTACGCCGGCACCCACTACGGCGACAGCTTTGCCGCAGGCTTCGCCGATCGCCCCTGGCGGCATATCACGACGATACTGTTTCTCGCCGAGCTGCTGACCTTTTTCGTCATGGGCTGGCTGATCCACTCCATCGCCAATAGCCGTGAACTGACCATCAGCTATCAGGATGCCTATCTGCTTGCGGCGCTTGCGCCGCTGCCGCTATGGAGCTCCGCTCTGGTACTGTTTATTCCCAGCCTGCTGCTCAACGCTCTGGCCGTGCTGGTGGCGCTGGGCATTTCCTGCAGCCTGATCTATCACGGCCTGCAGGGGCTCTGCGAGCGCAGGGATAATGATGTGGTGGCAATGTCGGCGACCTACACCATCACCGCCTGTGGCGTGCTGGCCTGGGGCCTGCTGATGGCCGTTGTCTGGGCGTATTGAACAGGGCGTACTTGAAACAGGGCGTGCCGCATGAAAGCGGCGCGCAGAAGCATCCTGGCCGACAGGCCGCGGAGTGAGCGTAAGGGGCTAATACGAAGCTCGAACCTGCGATCTCAGCCGCGGCAAGGCAGCGCTCTACCGCTGAGCTATCCCCGCCAAACGCTGCGTCTCGGCTGCTCTGCTTCAGCAGGCAGCGAATGCTGCAGAGTCAGTCGAGTGGCGTCCCATAGGGGGTTCGAACCCCTGTTACCGCCGTGAAAGGGCGGTGTCCTAGGCCACTAGACGAATGGGACGCATGGAGCGGGAAACGAGACTCGAACTCGCGACCCCAACCTTGGCAAGGTTGTGCTCTACCACTGAGCTATTCCCGCACATTGATTCGCTAAGCGACTGAGAACCTATCAGAAAGTGGCGTCCCATAGGGGGTTCGAACCCCTGTTCCCGCCGTGAAAGGGCGGTGTCCTGGACCGCTAGACGAATGGGACGCATGGAGCGGGAAACGAGACTCGAACTCGCGACCCCAACCTTGGCAAGGTTGTGCTCTACCACTGAGCTATTCCCGCGCTTCTTTCCTGATATTCCACCACCTGGAGTGAATCGAGTGGCGTCCCATAGGGGGTTCGAACCCCTGTTCCCGCCGTGAAAGGGCGGTGTCCTGGACCGCTAGACGAATGGGACGCATGTCTCGACACATCGAGGTGGCGCGTATAGTACGAAGCGCGCCAGAGGCTGTCAAGCGCTGGACCATAGCGAGGAAACATTCTCAAGAAACAGGAACTTGCTATGGTGGCGGCAGCCACTGGGAAAAAACTGGCGACATTGCTGTCACACTGAAAGGCAACCACCGTTCGATGAGGAAAATCGACCATGTCCAGCAAGCTTGAAAAAACCCAGGCCGAATGGCGCCGGCAGCTCACGCCGGAGCAGTATCGGGTTACTCGAGAGCAAGGCACCGAAGCCCCCTTCTCGGGCGATTACCAGGTGACGGACGAGCACGGCATTTACCACTGCGTGTGCTGCCAGGCCCCGCTGTTTGAAAATGAGCACAAGTTCGATGCCGGCTGCGGCTGGCCAAGCTTCGATCGCCCGCTGACCGGCAACAGCGTGGAGGAGCATAGCGATACCAGCCACGGCATGCGCCGCACCGAGGTGACGTGCTCGCGCTGCGATGCCCATCTGGGCCACGTCTTCCCCGATGGTCCCAGGGAGACCACCGGCGAGCGCTACTGCATCAACTCGGTCGCGCTTGATTTTCACCCTGGCGAGTAAGCTACGCCAGTTCCGCCAGCGACACCCGGCCGGGCCAGCCGTCTGCTCTGCGGGCCAGCCATCTGCTATGATAGCTGACCGTTTGTCTTGCATGCAGGAGAGCATCGATGCTCGGCTGGTTCCCGGGACACATGAACAAGGCGCGCCGCCAGATTCTCGAGGCGCTGCCGGAAATTGACGTCGTCATCGAAGTGCTTGACGCCCGCCTGCCCTACTCCAGCGCCAACCCGATGCTGGCAGGTCTTGTTCGCCACAAGCCGGTGCTGAAGATCCTCTCGCGCGCCGATCTGGCCGACCCCGAACGCACGGATGAGTGGACTGCCCATTTCGACGGCCAGGCCCGCACCCGAGCCCTGGCAGTCACCGCTACCCAGGCGCGCGAGCTCAAGCCAATCCCCGCCCTATGCCATGAGCTGGCCGGCCAGGTGCGTGCCGATCGCGATGTGCGGGTAATGGTCATGGGCATTCCCAATGTCGGGAAGTCCACGCTGATCAACGGCCTGGCCGGGCGCAGCGTTGCCAAGACCGGCAACGAGCCCGCCGTTACCAAGCGCCAGCAAAAGGTGCATATTCAGGGCAGGGTTGCGCTGATCGATACCCCGGGCGTGCTGTGGCCCAGGATTGAAGATCAGGCCAGCGCCTACCGGCTGGCGGCCAGCGGTGCGATTCGCGACACCGCCATCGACTATGTGGATGTGGCCATGGTCACCGCCGCCGAGCTTGCCAGACGCTATCCTGACGCCCTGGTATCGCGCTACAGGCTCAAGACACTGCCGCCCTACGCCGCCAACCCCGACGCGGATCGCGTCGAGGCGGATGGTGAAAAGCGCCCCGACCTGCTGGCGCTCGCCGGCTTCGACGGCCACGCCATACTGGCCGATATTGCCGCCCGGCGCGGCGGCCTGCGCGCCGGCGGCGAGGTCGATCTGCATCGCGGCGCCGAAGTGCTGCTGCACGAGCTGCGCGCCGGCAAGCTGGGCCGCGTGACGCTGGAGACGCCTGCGGATATTCCCGCAGGCGACACGACACCCGACGCCTGATCTCTGCCCAGACAACGACCTACCAGGAACCCCGGATGGACCCCATGGACACCACCCCGATTACCAAGTCCCACAAGCTGAGCAACGTCTGCTATGACATCCGCGGACCGGTGCTCGAGCATGCCAAGCGCCTGGAAGACGAAGGCCAGCGCATTCTCAAGCTCAATATCGGCAACCCGGCGCCCTTCGGCTTCGAGGCCCCCGAGGAAATTCTTCAGGACGTGATCAGCAACCTGGCAACCGCCCAGGGCTACTGCGATTCCAAGGGGCTGTTTGCAGCGCGCAAGGCCATCATGCAGGAGTGCCAGCGCAAGAATATTCCGGGCGTCGGCATCGAGGACATCTACGTCGGCAACGGCGTGTCCGAACTGATCGTGATCGCCCTGCAGGCGCTGCTCAACGACAGCGACGAAGTGCTGATCCCGGCACCGGACTATCCGCTGTGGACGGCCGCCACCCATCTCGCGGGCGGGCGCGCCGTCCACTACCGCTGCGACGAACAGGCCGACTGGTCGCCGGACATGGATCACATTCGCGACAAAATCACCAGCCGCACCCGGGCCATCGTCATCATCAATCCCAACAATCCGACCGGCGCGGTCTACCCGCCAGAAGTGCTGCGCGAGCTGCTCGAGATCGCCAGGCAGCACAGGCTGGTGGTGCTCTCCGACGAGATCTACGACAAGATCCTCTACGACGACGCCGAGCACGTGGCCACCGCTTCACTGGCGGGAGACGATCAGCTGGTGCTGACCATGAACGGCCTGTCCAAGAGCTATCGCTGCGCCGGGTTTCGCAGCGGCTGGATGACGATTTCGGGCGGTCTGGCCAAGCAGCGCGCCCGCGGCATGATCCAGGGGCTGGACATGCTGGCCTCAATGCGCCTGTGCGCCAACGTGCCGGCCCAGCACGCCATCCAGACCGCGCTGGGCGGCTACCAGTCGATCAACGACCTGATTCTGCCCGGCGGTCGCCTGCTGGCCCAGCGCAACCTCGCGCACGAGCGGCTTAACGCCATTCCCGGCGTCAGCTGCACCAAGCCCATGGGTGCGCTCTACGCCTTCCCGCGTCTCGATCCCAAGGTGTTCAACATCCGGGACGACCAGCAGTTGGTTCTGGATCTTCTGATCCAGGAAAAGATCCTGCTGGTCCAGGGCACCGCCTTCAACTGGCCGGAGCCGGATCACGTTCGCATCGTCACCCTGCCCTGGGCCGATCAGCTCGACGATGCGCTGGGGCGTTTCGAGCGCTTCCTGTCGATCTATCGCCAATAGCCGAACCGGTGGCAGCAGGCTGACAAGACAGCAGAGCTTGAAACCCTGCTGCCCAGTTCGCATCTAAAGCATCTCAACCGTTTACCAACGCCTTGCCGTCGCGGCACCGCCCCGCCGCAAGCAGCGACTGCGCGCATTATTTCTGGAGTGTACCGACAATGATGAGAATCATGCTGTTCCTGGGAACCAACCTCGCCGTGGTGCTGGTTGCCAGCCTGACGCTGCGCCTGCTGGGGGTCGAGTCCTACCTCACCGCCCAGGGGATGAACTTCAACGCCCTGCTGATCTTCAGTTTCATTGTCGGCATGGCCGGCGCGATGATCTCGCTGTTTATCTCTAAATGGATGGCCAAGCGCAGCACCGGCACCGTGGTGATCGATCAGCCGTCCAACGCCACCGAAAAATGGCTGCTGGACACCGTCGCCGAGCTGGCCAGCGACGCCGGCATTGGAATGCCCGAGGTGGGTATCTTTCCCGCCCAGCAGTCCAACGCCTTTGCCACCGGCTGGAAGCGCGACGACGCCCTGGTGGCGGTATCCGCCGGCCTGCTCAACCGCATGAGCCCCGACGAGG
>DATHXP010000134.1:0-6721 GCA_035459605.1 Halomonas sp.
AGCCGGCCGGAGCCGGCATGCCTAGCCAGTTCGACAGGCACCAGGCCGGAAAGAGCTCCAGCTCTGCTGCAAGAAGCGCGGCATCGTAGGCGGGCAGCGGCTCGGGGCTGGTGCGGCTCTGGAGCTCGTGAATGGTCTCGATGGCGCGCTCGAACCAGCGCTGCGTCATCTGGCCTTCATTGCCGTCCAGGCGGCGCTGTAGCGGCGAGTCGCCCAGATCGTCCAGCTCGATAAAGCCCGCCTCCAGGTCCGCGGCGTAGAGCCTTGGCACCGGCAGGCCGGCCGTTAGCCACTGCTCGGCAATCGTCACGAAAGGGCGGCTGTCTTCCTGCTCGGGCGGCGCATCCATGACGATGCGCGTGCTTGCGTCCGGCAGCGTCAGGCGATAGTAGCGGCGAAAGCTGGCGTCGCCGGCGGCCAGCTCAAGGCGCAGGCCGTCGATGGCAAGCGCGTGGCGGGCGGCGCTCCACTGACGCAGCTGGTGCAGGCGGGCGTTGGCGTCTGGCATCATCTTCCTCGTGGTTGCGGTGCGCGGAATGCTCGGTTGACGCCTGCCGGGCATCGCCCCATGCTGTGCAGCCGCGTCGCCCGGCCTTGGTTAGACGCCACGACAGGCCGCATGGGGCCTGTATAATACCGAATTACTTCGTCAAGGACATTGTGACACATGGGCAAGCGACCCCAATGGATTGCCATCTCCGGGCTGCTGGCTGCCAGCGTGACGCCTCCGCTGCTGGGGGCGCCGCCGGCGTCCCTGCCGGCCGACCAGCTGGACTGGCGAGCCTGGGGCAGCGAGCGTCCGGCCGATGCCGTGTGCCGGGGCCGCTATGTGGTGCCCGGCTACCAGCTCCCGCCGACCGTCGGCGACCAGGTGGCCAGCGAGTCGGACAGCGGCGTCTACGGTCAGGATGGTGAAACGATTCTCCAGGGTGAGGTCGTGCTGCGGCGTGGCGACACCCAGGTGGAGGCGCCGCGGCTGCGCCTGCCGCCGGCCAGGGACAGAGTGATTGCCACACAGGGGCTGACCCTGCGCGACCGCAATCTGCTGGTGCGCGGCGCAAGCGGCGAGTTCTCACTGGAGAGCCAGGCGGCGAGCATCGAGGTGGCGCACTATGTCGCTCACGAGCAGCGGCTGCGCGGCGATGCCCAGCGCCTGGCCCGGCTGGATGAGCAGCGCTATCGGCTTCACGAAGCCAGCTTCACCACCTGCGAGCCGGGCAGCGACCTGTGGCGGCTGATCGGCAACGATATTCTGCTGGACCGCGAAAGCGGCGTCGGCACGGCGCGCCACGCGCGCCTCGAGATCGGCAAGGTGCCGGTGTTCTACTGGCCCTGGGTGCGCTTCCCCATCGATGACCGCCGCCAGAGCGGCTTTCTGTGGCCGGTCTTCGGCATCAGCGGCGACACCCTGGACTACGCCCAGCCGTACTACTGGAACATTGCTCCCAACCAGGATGCCACCCTGACGCCGCGCTGGTTCAGCGATCGAGGGCTGATGCTGGGCGGCGAGTATCGCTACCTGCTGCCGTCATCCAGCGGCACCGTAGAGGGAGCCTATCTGGGCGATGACCGGCGGGCGGGGAGCGAAGCGTCCTCGCGCTCTGAGCTCGAGGATGGCGACAAGCGCTGGTACTTCGACTATCGCCACCGGGGCAGCCTTGAACCGCGCACCAGCTATCAGCTGCGCTACGGCGCGGCCAGCGACGGAGCCTATTTCAAAGATTTTGGGCGCAGCTTCGGCGAGAGCGATATCCAGGTGATGCCGCGCCTGGCGCAGGTAGTGCGGCGGGGCGAGGTGTGGCGCCTGGATGCGACGGCCCAGGGCTATCAGCTCATGGACGATCCGCTCAACCCCGGTGACAAGCCCTTCTACCGTCTACCGAGCCTGAATGCCTCGGCGGGCTGGCGCCAGGACAGCGGTTTCTATCAGAACTGGGACTCCAACCTGACCTATTTCTGGCGCGACGACATCGGCGACGACCAGGGGGTCTATACCTTCGATGGGCGCCGTCGGCAGGAGCCGCTCAGCGAAGCGGCCGATGGCTTTCGCCTGCGGCTTGCGCCCAATGGCGGCTGGCGCCACGAAAACAGCTGGAGCTTCTTCGAGCCGAAGCTGTCGATGATTCATACCGCCTACGAGCTCGACTACGGCAGGCGTGAAACCGATAATAGCGAGAGTCCGTCGCAGACCGTGCCGGTGAGTTCACTGGACATGGGGCTGGTCTTCGAGCGCGAGCTCGAGCTGCTGGGCGACGGCTATCGCCAGACCCTGGAGCCGCGCCTCAACTATGCTTATGTACCGGCGCGGGATCAAACGGAATTTCCCGACTTCGATACCAGCGAGCTGGCCTTCTCCTGGCATCAGCTGTGGTCGCCGTATCGCTTCAGCGGCGGCGATCGTGTCGGCGATCTCAACCGGCTCTCCTGGGGCGTCGACAGCCGGCTGCTGGAAGGCGACAGCGGGCGCCGTCGGGTGTCGCTGGGCGTGGGCCAGGCGCTCTATTTCGAAGACCGCTACATCGGCATGGACGGCGACCCCGACACGCTGCCCAGCAATCCCGACCAGTACTACCAGAACACCCGCAAGCGCTCGCCGCTGGTCACGCGGCTGGACTGGCAGATCAGCGATCAGTGGCGCAGCTACTGGGAGTGGCTGTATGACGACAAGAACAGCATGACTGAGCAGGCATCGCTGGGCCTTGAGTACCGCGCCGCTGCGGGCCACGTCTTCAATCTGGGCTATCGCTGGGAAGCCGAAGGCTTCAACCCCTTCGCCGACGCCGATGACCGGCTGGGATACAGCCGCGAGGAGTACGACCTGTCCTTTGCCATCCGCGCGCTGCCGCAGCTCGATCTGATCGGCCGCGCGCTGTATGACAACACCAACGACCGCATGCTGGAGCAGCTGGCCGGCGTGCAGTGGAACGGCTGCTGTCACGGCGTGCAGCTGGTGTGGCGCGAGTGGATCGACGATGGCGACACGGCCTATACCATCGAGGATGACACCACCGACCGCGGCATCTTCCTGCGCTTCGTGTTCAAGGGGCTCGGCGGCGTCGGCGGGCAGGCGGACATGCACTTTCGTCGCGCGATACCGGGCTATCGCAGCACGGCGCTCGACGCTCCCTGAGAGCGATCATCATGAACAGAGGAAGGACGCACATGGTTAGACAACGCATCATTACGCTGGGGCTGGCGCTGTGCCTTGGCCTGGGGGCCTTGAGCGTACAGGCGCAGCAGCGCCAGCCGCTGGATCATATCGTTGCCGTAGTCAATGAAGGGGCGCTGATGGCCTCGGAGCTGGACGCGCGCATCGAGCAGACGCGGATGCAGCTCGAGGCCCGCGGCATCGAGACTCCGCCGCCGCAGATTCTGCGTGAGCAGGTCGCCGAGCGCATGATTCTTGAAGAAATTCAGCTGCAGCGGGCCAAGGAGGCCAACCTCAGCGTGGATTCCACCGAGCTGAACCGTCAGCTGCGCGCGGTGGCCGAGGGCAACGGCATGAGCCTGGAGCAGTTCGCCGACCGGCTGGAAGCCGACGGCCTGTCGCTGGGCGTGGTGCGCGAGCAGGTGCGTCGCGAAATGCTGATGCGCGAGCTGCAGCAGCGCGAGGTGGCCAGCCGAGTCAAGCTGTCCGAGCGCGAAGTGGATCGCTTCATTGAGCAGCAGGGCGGTCAAATCAGCCGCGAGCAGGCCCGCCAGGAGCTGTTCCAGCGCAAGGTCAACGGCGAGATGGAGACCTGGATGCAGGAAATTCGCGCCGACGCCTTCGTCGACGAGCGTTTTTAGGAGGGGCTCATGACCGCTGACCCCGTGCTTGCCGTGACAACGGGTGAACCTGCCGGCATCGGGCCTGAGCTGGTGGCGATGCTGGCGGCCGACCCCGCGGCGGATGTTCGCCTGGTAGCGGTGGGCGATCCTGCGCTGCTGGCCCGGCGGGCGGCGGGGCTGGGCGCGTACCGCTCAGCGCCGCTCGAGATTGTCGAGCTTGGCCTTCACGACGCGGTGCCGGCGCCCCGGCCCGGCAGGCTGCCGGTATGGCCGGTGGCGCTGGCTGATGCGTCGCGCCCCGGCGTGCTGAACACGGCCAACGCCAGCTATGTGTTGGAGACCCTGGATCTGGCGGTCGAGGCCTGCCGGAACGGCGCCGCCCGGGGCATGGTGACCGCGCCGCTGCACAAGGGCGCGATTCGCGACGCGGGCCACCGCGACTTTACCGGCCACACCGAGTATCTGCGCGACGCCTGCGGCGTCGATGAGGTGGTCATGCTGCTGGCCACCGACCGGGCCCTGCACGCCCGCGACCCGCGCTGGCAGGGAAGCGGCGCGCTGCGGGTGGCGCTGGCAACCACGCACCTGCCGCTGCGCGAGGTGGCGGATGCCATCGTGCCCGCGCGCCTCGAGCGTGTGATCGAGCTGCTGGCCGCCGACCTGGAGCGCTGGTTCGGCCTGGATGCGCCGCGTATCGCGGTGTGCGGCCTCAACCCCCACGCCGGCGAGGACGGTCATCTGGGCACCGAAGAGCGTGATATCATCGCGCCAGCCCTCGAGCGGCTGCGCGCTCGCGGCTATCGCCTTGACGGCCCGCTGCCGGCCGATACCCTGTTTACCCCGCCGCATCTCGCCGGCGTCGACGCCGTGCTTGCCATGTACCACGACCAGGGGCTGGCGGTTCTCAAGTACGCCGGCTTCGGCCGCGCCGCCAACATCACCCTGGGGCTGCCGCTGGTGCGCACCTCGGTGGATCACGGCACGGCGCTGGATCTTGCCGGCAGCGGCAGGGCCGATCCGGCCAGCCTGCGCGTGGCGGTAGCGCTGGCCGCCGACATGGCCCGCCGCTCGCCCTCTTTCTATCACAAGGACTCCTGAATGGTCTCCCGACCCGTGCCGCACCGCGCCCGCAAGCGCTTCGGCCAGAACTTTCTGCGCGATCGCGGCGTCATCGCGTCCATTGTGCGCGCCATCGGGCCGCGCCCCGGGGAGCGCCTGGTGGAGATCGGCCCCGGTCAGGGCGCCTTGACCGAGCCCCTGATCGAAGCGGCGGGCGGCCATCTGGAAGTCATTGAGCTCGATCGCGACCTGATTCCCGGGCTCAGGGTGCAGTTCTTCAACCGGCCGGGCTTCGTCATTCACGAGGGCGATGCGCTGGCGTTCGACTTCCGGGCCCTGCGCGGCGACGGGCCGGCGCTGCGCGTGGTGGGCAACCTGCCCTATAACATCTCCACGCCGCTGATTACCCACCTGCTGAAGGCCGGCGACGCCGTTGCCGACATGCACTTCATGCTGCAGCAGGAAGTGGTCGAGCGCCTCGCCGCGCCGGCCGGCGGTCCGCAGCGCGGGCGGCTCTCGGTGCTGGCGCAATATTACTGCCGCGTGGAGCTGCTGTTTCGCGTGCCGCCCGAGGCGTTCGTGCCTCGCCCCAAGGTGGTGTCTGCCGTCGTGCGGCTCACGCCGCATGCGACGCTGCCGTATCCGGCCAGGGACGAGACGCTGCTGTTCACGCTGGTTCGCGAGGCGTTTGCCCAGCGGCGCAAGACCCTGCGCAACAATCTCAAGGGCCGCGTCGACGACGCGGCGTTCGCCGCGCTGGAGATCGACCCGGGACGACGGCCCCAGACGCTCAGCGTGGCGGAGTTCGTGCGTATCGCCGATTATCTGGTCGACCTGGAGAAGGAGTCATGAGCGTGCGTGCATCTGCCGAACAGGTCAGGGTGGAAGTGGCCCCCGACTTTCAGGCCGGCGAGTCGGCCCCCGAAGCGTCCCGCTTCGTGTTCAAGTACACCATCACGGTGCATAACCGTTCGGGGCAGAGCATGCAGCTGCTGGCCAGGCACTGGAAGATCACCCAGTCCAGCGGCGAGGTGCACGAGGTGCGCGGCAAGGGGGTGGTTGGCCAGCAGCCGCTGATCGCGCCCGGGCAGCACTTTCGCTACACCAGCCGGGCGATACTCGACGGGCCGGTCGGCGTCATGGAGGGCGCTTTTACCTGCGTCGATACCGCGAGTCAGCGACCCTTCGAGGTCGCCGTCGCCGCGTTTCGGCTGGCGGCTCCCAACCAGGTGCATTGAGCGAGGGCAACCATGACCACGTACGCGGTGGGCGACCTGCAGGGCTGCCACGATGAATTTATCGAGCTGCTTACGCGGCTCTCCTTTCGTCCGGGGCGGGATCAGCTGTGGCTGGTCGGCGATCTCGTCAACCGCGGGCCGGCATCGCTTGAGTGCCTGCGCGAGGTGATGGCGCTGGGCGACAGCGCCCGGCCGGTGCTGGGCAATCATGACCTGCACCTGCTGGCGGTGGCGCGCGACGGCGGAAGCCTCAAGCCCTCGGACACCCTGCAGCCGGTGCTTGAGGCCAGCGATCGCGAGCCGCTCCTCGACTGGCTGCAGAGCCAGCCGCTGGTCGTGCACCGGGGCGCAACCCTGATGAGCCATGCGGGGCTGCTGCCGACCTGGAGCCAGGCCCAGGCCGTGGCGCTGGCCGATGAGGTTCGCGCCGCGCTGGGCAGCGAATCCGCCGGCGACTTTCTGGCCCGGATGTACGGCAACGCGCCCGACCGCTGGGACGACTCCCTCGACGGCACCGAACGCCTGCGGATGATCGTCAACGCCTTCACCCGCATGCGCTTTATCGATGCCCAGGGGCGGCTGGACTTTGCCGCCAAGCAGGGGCTGGACAGCGCGCCCGCCGGCTTTCACCCCTGGTTTCAGTACCCGCGCCG
>DATHXP010000135.1:0-3265 GCA_035459605.1 Halomonas sp.
GCAGCGGGATCTGCCCGAGCTGCCCTTCCAGGCGCCTGCCTCCGCGGCGAATGCCCACCACCCCGGCGTTGAACATGCTGCGAAAGTCCACGTCCTGCAGGGTCTTCCCGTTGAGCTCGGACTCGTGAGATATCACCACCTCGACCAGGTTGGTGGCCAGCAGGTCGTGGGCTTCGCTGCCGAACAGCTTGAGACCGGGGAAGCGCTGCAGCGCCTGCACCTTGCCCACCTCGCCGGTAAACACCAGCATATCGCCCTGCTTGAGGATCTCATCCGGCGCCACGGGGCTGATCAGCCGTCCGTTGCGCTCGATTTCCAGCAGATAAAGCCCTTCCAGGCTGCGCAGCCGGTTCTCCTCGATGCTCTTGCCGATCAGCTTGGACCCCGCCTCCAGGTCGGCGGCCAAAAAATAGGAGAGCTTCTCGGCGGCATCCCCGGGTGGGTGTGCCGGAAGCGCGCGCGCTCGCCACAGAAGAACGCCAAAGGTCAGCGCTGCCACGGGAACGCCCACCAGGCTGAACTGGAACATGCCCAGCTCGAAACCACCGCTGCCGAGGGCAAAGGAGTTGACCACTAGGTTGGTGGAGGTGCCGACCAGCGTGGTCATGCCGCCGAGGATCGAGGCGTAGGAGAGCGGGATCAGCAGCCGCGAGGGGGCGATACGCTGCTGTCGCGAGACGGCGCCCAGAAAGGCGGCGACCACCGCGGTATTGTTGAGAAATGCCGACAGCACGGCGGCGGTTCCCATCAGCCGCGCCGTGGCGGTTTTCTCGCTGCCCTTGAGCAGCCGCTGGGAGAGCCAGTCGAGCAGCGGGGTGCGCTCCAGGGCCAAGGAGACAAGCAGCAGCAGCAGGAGCGTGGCCAGCGCCGGATTAGTGTACTGGTCCAGCAACGTGGCGGTATCCACCAGGCCCAGCAGCAGATAGGCGCCGGCCAGGCTGACGAAGGCGACGGCCGGGCGGACGACACCGCTGATCAGCACACCCACGAGTCCGGCAATCGAGAAAAGCACTGCCCAGGTCATCACGCGTCGTCCTTGAAGGCTCGGAAGAGGGTCGAATTACGACTTGTGGGATTCTACGTGGGCTTTTATGATGTTGTCGATTAACCGCTTCGAATATTTTTGACCATCAGCATAAAGGTACAGAAAATACAAAAGGTTATGCGCAACTGTGAGCGCTAAACATTTAACGCCCGAACAGCTCAATAAGCGCCGACTGCAGGCCGTAAGGCTACGCCTGGACGGCCAGACCGTGGCCGCCACGGCGGCGCAGACGGGGCTGTCGGCACCCACTGTCTCGGCGGCGTGGAAGGCCTTTCGCGAAGGCGGCTGGGAGGCGGTGCCGGTGCGCCCACGGGGCCGCAAGGCGGGCCAGGCGGCGCGGCTGGATAGCGCGGCACAGCAGGTGCTGCTCGAACGCCTGGGTCGGCTTCCGGCGTCGAATGAGCCGGCCTGGAGCAGCCGCGCTCTAGCCGAGACGCTGCAGCAGCAAGGCCATGAGGTCTCCCCGCGCGCCATCGACCACTGGCTAGCGGCCCGCGACCTCAAGCCCGAGCCGCTGGCTCTGGAGGGCCTCGAGCGCCGGCGCTCCACCGCCGGGCGCTGGTATCGCCAGCAGGTGCTGCCGGAGCTGGATAAGGTACGCCAGGCCAGCGGCGCCATCTGGCTGGGCGGTGCGCGCGTTTCGCAACCCAACGATGCCGGCGCCGAGGAGCCACGCCGCTACCAGCTTTACCTGCATGGCAAGCGCGACGTGCTCTATTCGCAAGCGCTGACGGCAGCACCGAGGGTGAACGACTACCTGACGCTGTTCCAGCGCCTCCTCGACCAGGCCGCTGGCAAGCCGGTGGCCCTGATCTTTCATGGCGCCTGGTTCGAGCCGGTGCCGGAGATCGGGCGGTGGCTCGAACAGCATCCCGCGATGCGGCTGATGGTGGCACCACCTGGTATGGGGTCAGACCCCAAAGAACGCTTAGCCTAGCCGACTCCCAACTCCCCCTGCCCTTCTGACACTCACCTACAGGCAAACGACATGACGTCACTCACCCATCTACAAAAACTGGAAGCCGAGAGCATCCAGATCATGCGCGAGGTGGTCGCCGAGACCGAGAATCCGGTGATGCTCTACTCGGTGGGCAAGGACAGCGCGGTGATGCTGCACCTGGCGCGCAAGGCCTTCGCGCCGGCGGCGCCGCCCTTCCCCCTTCTGCATGTGGATACGCGCTGGAAGTTCCGCGCCATGTATGAGCTGCGTGATCAGATGGCCAAAGAGCTGGGCATGGATCTGCTGGTGCACGTCAACCCCGAGGGGATCGACAAGGATATCAACCCCTTTACCCACGGTTCGGCCATCCATACCGACGTGATGAAGACCGAGGGGCTCAAGCAGGCGCTGGACAAGTACGGCTTTGATGCCGCCTTCGGCGGTGCGCGCCGCGACGAGGAGAAGTCACGCGCCAAGGAGCGAGTGTTCTCCTTCCGTACCGCCCAGCATCGCTGGGATCCGAAGAATCAGCGCCCCGAGCTGTGGCGGCTGTTCAACACCTGCAAGCACAAGGGAGAGTCGGTCCGCGTCTTCCCGCTCTCCAACTGGACCGAGCTGGATATCTGGCAGTACATCTTCCTGCAGAATATTCCCATCGTGCCGCTGTATTACGCCGCGGAGCGCCCGGTGGTCGAGCGCGACGGCGCCTTGATCATGGTTGACGACGAGCGCATGCCGCTGGAACCGGGCGAAGTCCCGATGCTGCGCAAGGTGCGCTTCCGCACCCTGGGCTGCTACCCGCTGACCGGCGCCATCGAGTCCGAGGCCGCCACCCTGCCCGAAATCATTCAGGAGATGCTGCTGGCCAGGACCTCCGAGCGCCAGGGCCGGGTCATCGATCACGACAGCAATGCTTCCATGGAAAAGAAAAAGCAGGAGGGGTACTTCTGATGGCTCATTCATCCGACATGATCGCCGGTGACATCGAGGGCTACCTCAAGTCTCACGAGCACAAGGGCCTGCTGCGTTTTATCACCTGCGGCAGCGTAGACGACGGCAAGAGCACGCTGATCGGCCGACTGCTGTTCGAGTCCAAGCTGCTGTTCGAGGATCAGCTGGCCGCCATCGAGGCGGACTCGAAGAAGTTCGGCACCCAGGGCAACGCGATGGACTTTGCGCTGCTGGTCGACGGCCTGGCCGCCGAGCGCGAGCAGGGCATCACCATCGATGTGGCCTACCGCTTCTTTTCCACCGACAAGCGCAAGTTCATCGTCGCCGAC
>DATHXP010000136.1:0-1743 GCA_035459605.1 Halomonas sp.
TGAATATCAAAGCCGGGAGGAAGCCAGTTCGGCTGCCACGCTCCGGCTGTCGGCAAAGGGCCGGGGGTCAGAGCAACACTGCCCTGATGGAGACGCACGCCATCCAGCTCGACCAGCTGAAAGGTTTCCAGCACGCGTGAGCGCTCATCGAGCAGCTCCTGCTTCAGCGGCAGGGCCGTTTCGGTATCTAGCCACAGGCGACGCCCGTAGCGATACTCATCCAGCGGCTCAATATCCACGCGCACCGCCGAGCGCCCCGCAATACGTTTATCGCTGGCCAGCCGAAAGCGATAGCGCGCATCAAGATGCTCAATGATGGCATCCGGCGACGCGGGAACCGGGCCCTGGGCGCCATGAATTACCGCGACAGAAGACCCGCGCCGCTCGAAGGTCAGCGGGTCGCCGTCGAGAAAGCGCAGCACCTCACGCTCGGCCCCGTCGTGCACCTCGTGCGACAGCGCCAGCGTTCGAACACCGTCAACGCCAACGCGTACCGCCCGGGCCTGATAGATACGGCAGTGCCCGGCCCACAGGCTGCGCTTCAACCACTCCCTGCCGGACTGCGGAGCGGGCTGCTGGTCCAGCGCCGTACAGTCGAGGTGCGAGCTATCTGCCGCAGCCTCCTGTCCGGACTGCTGCTCCACCTGCTGTGCCGACACCGCCAGCGAGAAACCTCCCAGCAGCAGCGCCAAGCACAGGCGCTTGGCGAAGCGTCTAGCGCGGCTGTGCACAGGGCTGTGCACAGGGCTATGCACAGGCCTAGGCATCAGCGCTGGCTCTGCGGCTCGTTTCCGGAGGCACGCAGCAGCGGCAGCCAGGTATCACCCGCGCTGGCCGCCGCGTTTTCTGCATGGCGGTTCAGATAGGACTGCAGCAGCAGCGCCTGCTGCTGGTCGATCATGCGCGCCTGCTGCTCCTGCGACGGCGTCAGTATCATCGGAGACGCCGCGCCGGCACCCACCGTCATCACGCCGGAGCGCGCGCTGGGCGAGGCCTGGAACATGGGCAGATCCACCAGCGAGGGTGCCTTGACGGAAGGTGTCCGACGGCTATCCGGCGCGCCGGTCGCCTCGCTGGCGGCGAAGTCTGCACTTTCGCCACCGAGCGGCGAGGCGCCGTTGTAGAATTGCACGCCGCTAATCACCATCAGCGAGACCACCGCCGCGATACCGGCGCTGCGCGCCAGCGGCAGGCTGCGGCGCACCGCAGGTTGAACGGATGGCCGAACGGATGCGCGTGTCTCTCGGGGCGATCGGGGCGCCTCCTGGCCCCCGCGGGATTCCCGCTGAGCGCTTGAAGGCAGCGGCTCTGCTTCAAGTCTGGCCATGATGCCGGCAGACAGATCGCTGGTCGTGTCGATACCAGACTCGCGGCGCATCAGACTGCGCACCAGATGATAGCGACGCCAGCTGTCGGCAATATCAGGCGCGCCTTCAAGCGTCGCCAGAACGCGACGCAGCTCGAGGTCATCGCCTTCATTATCCATCAGCGCGGATAGCGATTGCCTTGCGTTATGACTCATTCTCCCCCCTTATACCTGCACAGCCAAGGCGTAGATTAGCCGCCTTGCACCCTTTTTATCAGCTTTTATCTTTTTATCAGCCCGCCGGCTTGCCGAAGGCAAGCCCAGATTCCACCGCGGCCTCCGCTGCATCCAGCGCTGCCGCGTCGCCCGCGTGACCCGGTCAAGGCATATGACGCCAGTTTGCCCCGTCAGTTCAGCGAATCGAGAAAAACGCTGAA
>DATHXP010000137.1:0-1730 GCA_035459605.1 Halomonas sp.
GCATGGTAATGCCGCGCTCGGCCATGTAGCGTTTGGCCTCGGGAATCGTGTACTCGGAAAAGTGGAAGATGCTGGCCGCCAGCACCGCGTCGGCCCCGCCTTCGAGCACGCCATCTACCAGGTGGTCCAGGTTGCCGACGCCCCCTGAGGCAATCACCGGCACGCTCACCGCATCGCTGATCGCCCGGGTCACGCCCAGATCGAAGCCCTGCTTGGTGCCGTCCCGGTCCATGCTGGTCAGCAGCAGCTCGCCGGCGCCGTACTCGACCATGCGTCGCGCCCACTCCACCGCATCCAGGCCGGTCGGCTTGCGCCCGCCGTGGGTGAAGACTTCCCAGCGCGGCGGTTCGCCCGCCGCCGAGACCCGCTTGGCGTCGATGGCGACCACGATGCACTGGCTGCCGAAGCGTTCAGCGGCTTCGCGCACGAAGTCGGGATTGTGCACGGCGGCGGTGTTGATCGAGACCTTGTCGGCGCCGGCGTTGAGCATGAGGCGGATGTCATCGCAGCTGCGGATGCCGCCGCCTACGGTCAGCGGGATAAACACCTCGCCGGCGATCTGCTCGACCATCTCGACCGTGGTGTCCCGGCCTTCGTGGCTGGCGGTGATGTCCAGCACGGTGATTTCGTCGGCGCCCTGATAGTTGTAGCGCTGGGCAACCTCGACCGGGTCGCCGGCATCGCGGATATCAACGAAGTTGACGCCCTTGACCACGCGGCCGGCCTCCACGTCGAGGCAGGGAATGATGCGCTTGGCAAGTGCCATGTTCAGCTCTCCTTGTGGCCGGCAGTGGCGGTCAGGGTGTCGCACAGCGCCTGGGCTTCGGCCAGATCCAGACTGCCTTCATAGATCGCGCGCCCGGTGATGGCGGCGAAGATGCGCGGCTCGTCGGCGGCGATCAGCGCGCGCAGATCATCCAGGTTGGTGACGCCGCCGGAGGCGATCACCGGCAGGCCGCCTTCACGCGCCAGTTCGGCGGTCGCCTCGACGTTGACGCCCTGCATCATGCCGTCGCGAGCGATGTCGGTGTAGACGATGGATGACACGCCGTCGTCGGCGAATCGCCTGGCCAGCTCGGTGGCCTTGAGCGTCGACGTTTCGGCCCAGCCGTCGGTGGCCACAAAGCCATTCCGGGCGTCGAGGCCGACGATGATACGGCCGGGAAAGGCGCGGCACATCTCGCTGACGAAGTTCGGCTCCTTGACCGCCTTGGTGCCGATGATCAAGTGAGACACCCCGGCGTCGAGATAGTGCTCGATGGTGGCCGCATCGCGGATGCCGCCGCCGATCTGGATCGGCAAATCGGGGTAGGCGCGGGCGATGGCGGTGACCGCCTTGCCGTTCACCGGCTTGCCCTCGAAGGCGCCGTTGAGATCGACCAGGTGCAGGCGTCGCGCGCCGGCTTCGACCCAGCGCGCCGCCATGGCCACCGGGTCATCGCCGTAGCTGGTGGCGTCGTCCATGCGCCCTTGCTTGAGGCGCACGCACTGGCCGTCCTTGAGATCAATGGCGGGAATTACCAACATGCTGTGTCCTTTCACGCCGTCAAGGCGCCCAGTAAACGAAGTTTTCCAGCAGCTTGAGTCCGGCCCGGGAGCTTTTCTCCGGATGGAACTGCACGGCGAAGGTGGCGTCGCGGCCGGTGGCGACATGCGCCTTGATGTGGCCATAGTCGACGGTGCCAAGGACGGTAGCGTCCTCGGCGGCCTCGACGTAGTAGCTGTGCAGG
>DATHXP010000138.1:0-8942 GCA_035459605.1 Halomonas sp.
TTGCCATCGCGCTGGCCGCCGGCCTGAGCATCGCCGCCAGTGGCGCCGTTTCGGCGCAACAGGGCAACATGGGCCCGGGCATGATGGGCTACGGCCAGGGCGGCACGGGCCCGGGCATGATGGGCTACGGCCAGGGCGGCACGGGCCCGGGCATGATGGGCTACGGTCAGGGCGGCATGGGCCCGGGCATGATGGGCTACGGTCAAGGCGGCACGGGCCCGGGCATGATGGGTTACGGCCGGGGCGGCATGGGCCCGGGCATGATGGGCTACGGTCAGGGCGGCATGGGCCCGGGGATGATGGGCTACGGCCCCGGCGGCATGGGCCCGTGCATGATGGGCTACGGGGTGATACAGGGCCTTGATGCAGAGCAGCGAAACCAGATGCGCGAGCTGATGCAGCAGCACCGCCCCGCCCAGTTTGAGCGCATGGGAAAGATGATGGACTTGCGCATGGAGCTGATGGCCGCGATGGAAGCTGACGCCCCCGACGCTGAGCAGATCAGGTCGCTGTATGGCCAGATGGGTGAACTGCGTGGCGAGATGATGGCCGAGATGGCGCGCATGCGCGCCAGCATGTTCGACTTGCTCACCGACGAGCAGCGCGAGCAGCTGCAGCAGGGAATCGGGTTTCCCGGCAGTTCGCAGTGATTAATAACCGGTCGGGGTGTTTGCGCACCCCGACGCTGCGCACGAGCCTGCTGGGGAGCGAGCGGCTTCCGGGCGTCGGGTTCGCGCGCATGACGGGGAAATACCCGTTAAGGCTGGCGTCAGGTTGACCCTGCAGACTTCAGGCAAATCCAGCTGGAGTCTGTTCCATGCCCAACGTGCGCACCAGTGTCACCCTTTTTATGCTTCTGGCTGTTCAGCTAAGTTTCTTGACCCTGGAAATTAGCTATGAACAGCTGCTGACGCTCAGTGGCTACCTTGCCATCAATTTCATGTCCATCACCATGGTGCTGGCCACCCGTCCCGGATGGCTGGAATCTCCGTTGGGCGGCTTGGACAGCATGTATCAACTGCATAAGTGGACCGGTATTCTGGCCGTTATTTCGGCGCTGGCACACTGGCTGATAGAAATGGCAGACGATGGCCTGGAAGCCCTGTTTGGCTCCGATCGGAGCTTGAAGGAAGCCGACTTTTCAGGCCTGTTGGATAGCTTTCAGGATGGCGTTGAAGATCTGGGCGAACCCGGGCTGTATCTGCTGGCGTTTCTGGTTGTTATTACCCTGATCCGCTGGGTGCCCTACTATTACTGGCGCTACCTGCACCGGGTGATGCCGCTGATTTATCTGACGCTGGCCGCCCATGCCATGCTGCTGGCGCCGCTGAAGTGGTGGCAGCAGCCTGCCGGCTGGCTGATGGCGCTGCTGGTGGTGGGGGGTGTCGCCGCAAGCCTGCAGTCACTGACCGGGCAAATCGCCAGGAGTCGCCGCTACAAGGGTCTGGTTCAGGCCGTCAGGCAGACATCAGCCAATATCACGGAAGTCGTCTGTGACATGGGCAGGCGGTGGCCGGGGCATCGGGCCGGGCAGTTCGCCCTGGTGACATTCGACCGGAGCGAGGGAGCGCACCCTTTCAGCCTCTCCTGCGCTGATGATGACAGCGGGCAGCTCAGCTTTCAGATCAAGGCGCTGGGAGACTACACCCGCAAGATCCCCCAGCGGCTGCGTAGCGGTCAGGCCGTGACCCTCGAAGGCCCCTATGGTCGCTTTGATCTTGAAAGCGGCAGGAAAAAAGCCCAGCAGATCTGGGTGGCGGGCGGCATCGGAATCACGCCGTTTCTGGCGGCGCTGGAAAATCGCCTGATCAATGCCACGCAGCGCTATCCAGCGGTCACGCTCTACTACTGCACCGCCGGAGCCGAGGATGATCCCATGGCGGTTCGTCTGCAGCAGCTGACGCAGCAGCTTCCGGATGTATCACTGCATATCCACGACAGCCAGCAGGGGCAGCGGCTGACCGCGAGCCAGTTGCAGATTCATGACTCTAAGGTGGATGTCTGGTTTTGCGGGCCGCAGGGCCTGGCAAAAATCCTGCGCCGCGGGCTGAAGCAGCGGGCAATTTCATTGCGCTTTCATCAGGAGAGCTTCAGGTTTCGCTGAATAGAAAGGGAACCGATGACCTTCGGGCTACGTAAAAAAGCCGACACCCGCAGGTATCGGCTTTCTCGATGTTTGGTAGCGGGGACCGCCGGGTTGAAAACAAGAGCGAACCGATGACCTTCGGGTAGCCATGCGCCCAAAAAAAAGCCGACTCTCTGAAGAATCGGCTTTCCCGATGTTTGGTAGCGGGGACCGCCGGGTTGGAAACAAGAGCGAACCGATGACCTTCGGGTAGCCATGCGCCCACAAAAAAGCCGACTCTCTGAAGAATCGGCTTTCTCGATGTTTGGTAGCGGGGACCGGATTTGAACCGATGACCTTCGGGTTATGAGCCCGACGAGCTACCAGACTGCTCCACCCCGCATCAACGTGAAGAGAAATTATACAGATACTCTGAGTTGTGTCAACTCGCCGTTCGCAGCAGCGTGAATACTCTCAAAAATGGTCCATACTGAAGCCAACTGTTACTTTGATGTGACGGTTGTTCCAGCCACATTGCGATCGAAGTCTTGGGCGAGACGGCCCTTCTACCGATCCTGAGATTCTAGGGAGTTTGCTTATGCCAACATCTACACCTCACGTCGCTTGGGTCACCGGGGGTACAGGCGGTATCGGTACGGCGATCTGTCGCACCCTTGCCGATGCTGGCTATCAGGTCATTGTCGGATACAACAATCCGGACAAGGCCAAGACCTGGCTGGAAACACAAAAAGCCGACGGCTACGAGAATATGGTGATATCGGGCATCGACATTACCGATTACGACGCCTGCATGGCCGGCGCCCAGGAGATTCGCGACGCCCATGGAAAGATTGATGTGCTGGTCAACTGCGCGGGCATTACCCGCGATGGAACCATGAGAAAGATGACCAAGGACCAGTGGGGTGACGTCATCGACACCAACCTGACGGCGGCGTTCAACACCTGTCGCAGCGTCATCGAGGACATGCTGGAGCGCGGCTATGGCCGCATCATCAATATTTCCTCGATCAATGGGCGCAAGGGGCAGTTTGGGCAGGTGAACTATGCGGCGGCCAAGGCGGGCATGCACGGGCTGACGATGTCGCTGGCGCAGGAAACGGCCAGCAAGGGCATTACTGTCAACACCATCTCGCCGGGCTATATTGCCACCGACATGATCATGGCGATTCCCGAGAAAGTCCGCGAGTCGATTCGCGAGACCATCCCCATGAAACGCTTCGGCAAGCCCGAGGAGATCGGTCGGCTGGTTGCCTATATCGCCGAGGATGACGCTGCCTTCATGACCGGCGCCAACATCGATATCAACGGCGGCCAGTTCATGGGCTGATACCCGCGCTGAATCCAGCGGCGCATCAAAGAACGGCGCGAGGCAGCCCGCCTTGCGCCGTTTGTTATTGATGCCGCGATTGAGACTGCTAGCCGCAGGCGCTGGCTCAGCCGTCGATCGGCCGTGTCAGGTACTTCATGCATTCATCCAGCGCGGGGGCTTCTCTGGCCCACAGCGCTGCGGGTACCGGGCCGGTGGCCAGCAGCTCCAGCAGCCGCTGGCGGAGCTCCTGCTCGGGCCTGGGCGGCTGGCCCAGGCCTTGGTTGAGCCGCTCCACCTGAATGGCCAGGCGCTGGTGCTCATCGCGCGGCGAGACTCGCCCATGGGTCAGCAGGGCCAGGTGAACGCGCAGCAGCGTCAGCCGCGCCTCGATTGCATCGGCGTCGCTGGGCGCAAGGCGTGCCGCATTGCGGCGCTCGTGGGCCTGGCGCAAATCGGCTGAAAGCTTGATCGCCAGGCTTTTATCGTCGGCATCCACCGAGCAGACCTTGCCCTCTTCCAGCAGTGCCGCATCGGCCGCCAGATGGCGCTCGATCAATGGGCCAAGGCGCTGCCAGCGCCGGGCTTCCTCGGCCAGGGCGAGGCGTTCCAGGCTGGTGCGACGCGCCTGGACGATGCCGGCCCAGCGGCGCTTCATGCCTTCGCTGCGTCTTCCGTGGGGCAGCGGCTCCAGGGCTGCCGCCTGCTTCAAGGCGGCGTCCAGGGTGGCGGCGTCGCTGGCCCGAGCCGGACGCCAGGCGTCAAGCTGATCGATCAGCGCCTGCATGGCATCGAGGCGCTGCTGGTCCTGCCGGCGGTGGTTCTTGCGCGCCGCATCGCGGCGGCCGAATATCTCGTCGCACAGATGGCGAAAGTCTCGCCACAGCGCCTGCTCTTCTCCCTTGGGCGCGCGTCCCAGCCGGCGCCACTCCCTTTGCATGGCCTTGGCCTGTTCGGCGCGCCGGTGAGCGTCCATGTCGCGATCGCGAAGCGCGCGCAGCCGCTCGATCAGCTCGCGCTTGGCCTCGGCAGTTTCGCTGGCGCGGCGCTCGATCAGCGCCTGTAGCGCGTGGCGGACATGGGCAAAGCGGCGCTCGATGGCCTTGGCCTGTTTTTTGGGGACGGGGGAGTGGTGGAGCCACAGCCGGCGTGAATGATCGCGGATTTTGCGCAGCGCGTCGGGGTCGGCCTGCTCGTCGGGCTGTTCAAGCAGGGCCTCCAGCTGCTCGCACAGCGCAGTGCGCGCCTTCAGGTTCTGCCGGCGTTCGTCCGCCTGGCGCTCGCGCCACGGCTGCAGCCGCTGGCGAATGCTATCCGACGCCTCGCGAAAGCGCGCCGACAGCTCGCGGTTGGCGGCGGCGTCGCCTAGCGACTTCCAATCCTGGACCAGCTGGCGGTGTCGGCGATTCAGCTCGCCGTCGCTCAGCTGGGTCTGCTCGGCCAGCCTGGCGATCTCTTCGCTCAGCTGCTGCCGCTTGGGGCCGGCAACGAAGGCCCGCCAGTCGCGCAGCTCGGCGAGGCGGGCGCCTAGGCGCTTGAAGCGTGCAAGCTGGGTGGCGGCAGGCGCATCGCCCAGCGCTTCGGCCTGAGCCGTCAGCCGCTGGTGAAGGCGGCTGGCATGGCGAATCATGCCCTTGTCCAGCTGCTGCTGCAGCCTGTCGAGGTCGGTATCGAAGTTCGCCAGGCGGGCGGACTGGTCCTGTGCCGTTTCGGCCTTGCTTTCCTGCAGCTGCTCTTGCGCGTGCTTGAGCAGCGGGGCAAGAGGCAGCTCGCTGGGCCAGCGGCAGGCGGCGATCAGCGCGGCGAGCTGCTGGTTATCCTCAGCGCTGAGCGCCTGGACGATGGATTCGGTACGCGCATCGAGCCTGCCGCGGGCGGCAAGTACGGCTTCATAGCGTTCGAGTGCCGTTGAGTAGCGCCTGCGCAGCGCGTCATCGGGGCTGTGCTGTTCGGAGAGCGCCAGCCAGCGGCTGGAGAGCAGCTGCTTGTGAGAGCGCAGCAGCGCGACTTCCTGATCCGACAGGCCCTCGCCCTGGGCAAGCGCATCGAGGGCTTCTTCCAGGGCGGTGATCAGCGCTTCACGCTCGTGGGCCGCTGCCTGACGGCGCTGGCGAGCGGCCTCCTGGGCGCGGGTAAAATGCTGATGCTCGTTAAGCGTCTTGCGATAGCGCTGGTGGGCCTCTCTGAAGCGGCGCTCCTGCTCGGCGCTGGGCGGTCCGAGTTCGCGCAGGGCTTTCTCAAAATGCTGGAAGCGCGCCTCGTAGTGGGGTTCCCAAGGGCCGCCGGCCAGGGTTTCGAGCCGCTCGAGCAGCTGCTCGCGCTGGGCGTTGGCCTCGGCCTGGCTGTCCGCCGCGCTGCGCCGCTGGCCAAGCCGCTGGCGCGCCTGGCGCATGACCTGACCGTCGCGCCGGGCGTCGCGCGCCAGGCGGGCCAGCCCCGCGTCGCTTTCCACGCGGGCCGCGGCGGCGTGGCGTACGGCGGCGATGCGGTTGTCGCAGGCCAGGCGTATCAGCGCGTCTTCGTCATCGAGATGGGCGAGCGCTTCCAGCCTCAGCCGCTGGTTATCGCCTTCCATGGCGAGGCGCTCGAACAGCGTGCTGTCGTCGAGCTGCGCTAGATACTCGATGCGCTGCGCCAGGCCCAGCGAGCCGTCTTGGCCGCTGAGCAGGCGCACCAGGCGGTCGTCCAGCTGCTGGCTGCTGCCCGTCTTGCGCAGTGAAAGCAGGCTGTCGATATCATCGAGTCGCGCAAGCGCCGCTCGGCGAACGTCGGCATCGGGGTCCAGGGCGAGGCGCTCGAGGGCCTGGCGATGGTCGCGACGCTCGGGGGATAGACGTGCAATGGCCTGGCAGCGCACCTCGGCTGAAGGGTGTTGCCAGCGGGGAGCGAACAGGCGACTGAAAATTCCTCTCATTGGGTGTCCTGACAAGATGCAGCGCACAGGCGGCGTAAACGGGATAGCCCATCATCTAAGCATGGGCAATGGTGGCTGAAAAGGGCCGGCGATGCTGCCTGTATGCAACCGGAGACGCTGACAAGAGCCGGCGCTGGCCTTATCATCAGTTGCAGACTAGCGGTGACTCACCTAGCGTGGGTACATCTTCGGCTACTATACATCCACGCGGAGTTCGGCAATGAGTCTCAATGTGGAAAGAGACGAAAGTGCATTCACTTTCAAGGGCGGCATGCTGCCAATGACCGTCATGGAGCTGACCAGCGCCGACCCCGAGCGAATTCGTGAGCAGCTGGCGGGCAAGCTGAATCAGGCACCGGCCTTCTTTCAGCATACGCCGGTGGTGCTCAGCGTTGAGCGGCTCGCTGAGCCGCATCTGGCGCTGGAGCGTATTTGCGCGGTGTGTCGCACCCACAAGCTGCTGCCGGTGGCCGTGCGCGGCGGCACCGACCCGGTGCGTCAGTCGGCCTGGGCGCTGGGGCTGGGCTGGTTTCCCCCGCTGGAGGCGTCGCGCCCACGGCCGCTTGAAAGCGTGCCCAGCGAGCCCGTGGTCGGCGCCGAGCACGCCGCGGGAGAGGCGCTGCCGGGAGGCACCGGCCGCATCTTTCGCGGCACCGTTCGTTCAGGGCAGCAGATTTCAGCGCCTGAAGGCGATCTGGTGGTGGTCGGCGCGGTCAATGCCGGCGCCGAGGTGCTGGCCGGGGGCAGCGTGCATGTCTATGGGCCGCTGCGTGGACGCGCGCTGGCCGGAATCCATGGCAATCCGCTGGCGGGCATCTTTTGTCGCGAACTGCGCGCAGAGCTGCTTTCCGTGGCGGGCAACTACAAACGGCTTGACGACGTTGATCCGCGCCTGTTGAACAGCGCCGTTCAGGTACGTCTCGTCGATGATCAGCTGTGCATCACGCCGCTGGGCTAGCCGGGTGTTCGGGCTGATCGACTCAAACGCAGCAGCGGCGACAAGAAGCGCGGCTGCTCCCACTATCAAGACACAGGATGCGACACTTGGCCAAGATCATCGTTGTGACCTCCGGCAAGGGCGGGGTCGGCAAGACAACCAGCGCAGCTGCCATTGCCACCGGGCTGGCGCTTCGGGGCCAGAAGACCGCCGTTATCGATTTTGACGTGGGGTTGCGAAACCTCGACCTGATCATGGGCTGCGAGCGGCGCGTAGTTTACGACCTCGTGAACGTGATTCAGGGTGAGGCGGGGCTGAATCAGGCGCTGATTCGCGACAAGCGGGTCGATAACCTGCACATTCTTCCGGCCTCCCAGACCCGAGACAAGGACGCGCTGACCAATGAAGGCGTCGAGCGGATTTTCGAGACGTTGAATCAGAACTTCGATTACATCATCTGCGATTCACCGGCGGGCATCGAGCGCGGCGCCCAGCTGGCCATGTATTTTGCCGATGAGGCGATCGTGGTGACCAACCCCGAGGTGTCCTCGGTGCGCGACTCCGACCGCATCCTCGGCCTGCTGGCGTCCAAGACGCGGCGCGCCGAGCGCGGCGAGGATCCGATCAAGGAGCACCTGCTGGTGACCCGCTATAACGCCAACCGGGTTGATACCGGGGACATGCTGAATCTCGACGATATTTGCGAAATTCTGGCCATCAACCTGGTGGGCGTCATTCCAGAGTCTGAAGCCGTACTGCGCGCCTCCAACCAGGGGGTGCCGGTCACTCATGATGCCACCAGCGATGCCGGACAGGCCTATGCCGATACCGTATCGCGGCTGCTCGGCGAGGATGTCCCGCTGCGCTTTCATGAGATCCAGAAGAAAAGTCTGTTGAGCCGCATGTTCGGAGGAGTTCGTCGGTGAAGCTACTCGATTTCCTGAAGCGCGAGCGCAAGAACACCGCCTCGGTTGCCAAGGAGCGCCTGCAGATCATCGTGGCACACCAGCGCACCCAGCGAGGACAGCCCGACTATATGCCCATGCTGGAGCGCGAGCTGCTGGAAGTGATTCGGCGCTATGTGCAGATTGATGACGATGCGGTCAATATCAGCCTGGACCGGGATGACAACTGTTCGGTACTGGAGCTGAACGTGACGCTGCCACGCTCCTGACAGCGGCGCAGATGATCGCCGCGGCTCGCCCGCCGGCATCGCTGTGCTACGCTGGGCCCTTTGCATTCGCCCCAACGGAGAGTCTCGTCCATGGCGCAGCCCGCCGAGCCCGTGTCCTTTCTCTGGCACGACTATGAAACCTTCGGAGTCGATCCGCGACGCGATCGGCCCGCTCAGTTCGCCGCCATTCGCACCGACGCCGAGCTCAACGAGATCGGCGAGCCGGTCGAGCTTTTCTGCCGGCCGGCGGATGACTTTCTGCCGCATCCCCAGGCGTGCCTGATCACCGGTATTACCCCCCAGAAGGCGCTGCGCAGGGGGCTGCCCGAAGCCGAGTTTGCCGATCGTATCGTGGCGGAGATGAGCCGGCCCGGCACCTGCTCGGTGGGCTACAACAGCCTGCGCTTCGACGATGAGGTCAGCCGGCATCTGTTCTATCGCAACCTGATCGACCCCTACGCCCGCGAGTGGCAAAACGGCAACTCGCGCTGGGATCTGATCGATGTGGTGCGCGCCTTTCAGGCG
>DATHXP010000139.1:0-9854 GCA_035459605.1 Halomonas sp.
GATACGTCAGACCGGCACGGAGTGTGCGCGGGCCGTAACCGGCATTGAAGATCCGCTCGCCACCGGACTGGCTCACGCGCGGGGAATATTTGGAGTCCCGCAGGTTCAGCAGCTGTACCGTGATTTGCCAGTTCTTGTGCCGATACCCCGTCCGCAGGTGGTAAAGCGTCGGGCGGTTGTAGCGATCCTGATTGTCGAGGCTAGTGTAGTAGCTGCTTATGTAGTCGGCCTCCAGTTCGATATAACTGCCGGCGATTGGCATGACCGTGGCGCGGGCATTGAGGCGATGACGAGGCATGGCATTGAGGCTGTTGCCGCTGTAGTCCTCGCCGCGACTGATGTAATCGAGCAGCTTGCTGGTCGCCCGGGTATAGGCGCCGTCGAAGCGCAGCCATTCGGTCGGCTGCCAGCCGGCCGCGGCCTCGAAGCCGCGGAAGCGAATCTTGCCGACGGCATCGGTATAGGTGGCCCGGTTGGCGCCGGGGGCGGAAGCGTTGAAGCCGCTGCAGCGATCCGGCTGATCGATGCAGTAGACGCTCAGGTGGTAGTCCTCGATGGTGGTCTCATAGAGCGTGAAGTCGTAGTGGACATTCGGCCCCTGCAGTTGGCCGCGCAGGCCCACCTCGGCGGTCAGCATGGTTTCCGGTGGCAGATCCGGATTGGGATACGTCGCCGTGACCGTCGCATCGGTCGATGGGACCCGGAACCCTTCGGCGAGGCTGGCCCAGAGGCGGTTGTCCTCGTTGAGCATGAAGACCAGTCCGCCTTTCTTGACCAGCTTGGAATAGCTCGACTTGCCTGACTGATACAGCTCTTGTCCCTGGCGGTCGAAACTGAG
Source organism: Halomonas sp. (assembly GCA_035459605.1). Taxonomy (GTDB): domain Bacteria; phylum Pseudomonadota; class Gammaproteobacteria; order Pseudomonadales; family Halomonadaceae; genus Halomonas. Next base: position 839 of record DATHXP010000139.1, read on the forward strand.
CTGCTCCACATCGTATTCGAAGTCCTCGTGCCGGATACCGGCCGTCAGACGCAAGCGCTCAAACGGTGAGAATTCATACTGTGCGAATGGTGAGCGGCCCGTTTCTCGAATCGTGCTGGCGGTATTGAGGTCTTGTCGCTGCCGATCCTGCCGGTTGTACAGGTCATCGCTGTTGGTGCCCCGGATCAGGTCGGCGCCGACATTGAGCTTGCCGGCCAGGGGCTCGAATTCGTGGCGGTAGATCAGCTGCAGGTTGCTTTCTCTGCGCTCTTTTTCAGTCTCGCGCAGGGCCGCGGCGGCAGTCTGCCCCCAGCCCTGTGTCACCTCGGTGCCCTTGCTCTGCCGGTGAATGAAACCGAGGCGGAATTCACCGGCGTCGCCGACCATCTGTGTCAGGCGCAAAGATGGTGTGACGTGACGCATCTGCTCACTGAGCACGTCATGGGTGACCGCGGCCTGCTGCCAGTCCGCCCGGAAATCCTCCTCCGAGAGATTGCCCGGGTCTTCCTGGTAGAGATCGAGGTACTCCATCCGCATCTGTACGCGAGTGGACTCGGTGGGATCGAATTGGAGCTTGCCGCTGACAGCATCCCGTTCGCGACGCGCATTCTCACGCCAGCCGTCATCTCGCATCAGGTTGGCATCCAGCAGATAGCCCAGCCCGTTTTCGAGCGTGTCGCCGGCAGATACGCCGCCGCGGTACAGATCCGACTCCCCCATCTGCGTCCAGATACGGTGTTCCGGTGCAGCGGGGGGTTCGCGAGTGATGACATTGATGGTGCCGCCCACCGTATTGCTGGAATTGAGCACCGAGCCCGGGCCGCGAGTCACTTCGACTCGCTCGATGTCCCAGGTATTGGTCTCCTCGATGAACCCCCAGGTGCCGTACTGCTGCGGAGAGCTGACGGCCTGGCCGTCGATCAGGTTGCCGGTATAGGAACGCCCACCAATCGGAATGCGCATATTGCGGGTAAGGCTGGTGCCTGGAATGCGGTTGAGAAGCTCGTTGACCGAGTCGACGAAATGCACTTTTTCCAGCTCCTCCTGCTCGATCACGGAGCCGGCGCTCGGCGTGTCTGGCGTGAGCTGTCCCAGCTCCGTGCGCGCTTGTGGCGATGCCAGAGGATCCACGGAAAACCGGACGTCTTCCAGCTGGCGGATTTCGGTCTTGGCCAGCACCTGGCCTGGCACCTGGCTCAGTGCCAGAATCAATGCGAGCAGTCCGACTCGAGTCGGTAGTGGCTTGTGGGTGAACGAGCGATCGGTTTTTGGAACAAATAAGATGGTCGTCATCAAGGCGATCCATGCCTTAGGCTGTCGTAACTATTCAAGTCACGCTTCCCCTGGTTGTGGGTGTAAGGGAGTGGCGTGATCCTCAAGGAAGCGCTGCACGTCTCTTGTAGAACGCCACCAACACTTATGCACATCCTGTGCCATTCTTATTGCTTGCTTAAAAAAACAATACAACCTTCTGATTTTAAAGAAAATAATTCATGGCAGCCGCACCATATCGGCGACAGACACCTTGGCCATAGGGTTGACTTGTGGCATTTGAAGCAGTCGGTACGGCAGATGACGCAGTCTGCCCAAGGGGATACGCAGGGAGAGCCTGGTGATGCCAACCAAATGAGGCGTGGCCTTCCTGCTGGGGATTTTTCAGCAGCGCCCACAGCCTGGGCATGTGCGGCGAATCATCGGCGCTGCAGGCGGTAGTGCGTTCGGCGCGTCTGGTGGAGTCGGAGCTGTTCGGCTATCGACACGGCGCTGTCTCACGCCGGGCTTTCGACCTCGGGCCGACGCTCCTGGCCCAATATCTTGATCTATATCAATATTATAGTTTTACACGAGGGGCAAACGGCCCCTCCCGCTTCTCGCCATCCCGATAGGGTGCTAAGGTCAAGGCTCTCTCCCGCTTGGCTGGCCAGGAGTCGTCATGTCAACAGAGCACCTCAACCCCGTTCGCCATCCGCTCATTACCCAGCAGCGCCACCTGGTGACCGAATACGCATTCTGCCTGGGCGCGATCCCCACCTCCATTCGAGTGCGCCTCTACCGGCAACAGGACGACCAGCGCTACAGCAGCGAACAAAGCCACTATATCCAGACGCCTCTACAGGAAGAGCCTGCCCTCGAAACTACCGACGACCACGCCAGTCTCGACGGCTGCCTGGAGGCGATCACCGACCTTATGGTTACCGAGTATCAGCGCGCCGAGCAGGCCGGCCACCACCCCTCGGAGGACTGGCTGCTCCCCAGCCGCGAGTTCGACTAGCCCCGCCTCTCTTGCCTGTCTTTGGCAGGCGACCCTGGGTGTCGCCTGCCGGTGCAGAGCGAGTTACCCCTGGGGTTCTTCACCTCCATCATGCCCCCAAGCCTCGGGAAATGACTGCCCCTCCAGCCCCTCGAAACGGTCCGTCACGTAGCGGCTGTGGCAGGCCACGCAGGACTCGGTCATGCGGTTGAAGGTATTGACCTGGGCCAGGGTATCCTGCTGCTTCCCCGCCTCGGCCAGCGCCGCCGCCAGCTGGTGGAAGTGCGCGTCCATCTGCAGGAACTCCTCGGGTACCGCCGCCACTAGATCCTGCTCATCCTGCTCGGTCAGGGACTGCTCCAGAATGAAGCTGTCGTGGATCGCCTGCCCCTTCTGCGCCACTTCGTCGTGCCTGCCTTGGATGATGGCGCTGTAGGTCTCCTGCATCGCCGACTCGATCTCGACCATCTCCTTGACCAGCAGCCCGCGCAGCTTCTCGGTCAGGTTGGGCCCCACCGGCTCCGCAGCAACGGCGGTGGCGCTCAATGCCAGACTCGCCAGCAGGGCGACCGAGGCGGCGGTGCGGAGTCGCCCTCCACTGGTGAGTGAGCGGGCGTTCATCAGAGTGTTGCTATTCGTTATTGTGCGCTTGCTCATGTCGCTACTCCTCGCTCTTGCGTTGCGCTATTTTCTTCCACGACGACTTCGATCTTTTGCGTCCAGCCCAGGTCGTCGAAGATCACGTAGAGGGCCGGAATCACCACCACCACCAGCACCGTGGAGACCAGCAGGCCAAACACCATCGAGATCACCAGCGGCTGGATGGCGGCCGCCTGGGCGCTGGTTTCGGCCAGCAGCGGCAGCATGCCGGCGATGGTAGTGGTCGAGGAAATCAGGATAGCACGCAGACGGTCGCGGCTGGCCTGGCCGGCGGCGGCGTGCGCCTCCATGCCGGCGCTGCGGTGCTCCTTGATGAACTGGATCAGCAGGATGGCGTTGTTGACCACGATGCCGGCCAGCGACGCCGCGCCGATCATCGACGGCATCGACAGGTAGAAGCCCATCAGCACGTGGCCCCATAGCGCGCCGACAAAGGCCAGCGGGATCGACAGCATGACGATCAGCGGCTCGCTGTAGCTGCGGAACTGGAAGGAGAGGATGAGGAAGATGCCGATCAGGCCGATCAGCAGAGCGCGCCGGATCGAGCCGCCGGTCTCGGCGGAGCGCGCAATCTGCCCCTCGAAGACGACGCCCACCTGGGGATGGCGCGCCTGGAAGTCGGCCAGCCAATCCTGGCGAATGTCGCTGACGATAGCATCGGCGTTGGCGCGGCGCGCATCCACGTCGGCCGCTACCGTGACGGTGCGCAGGCCGTCGATGCGGGTGATCACAGACCAGTCGCGCGCCTGTTCGATATCGACAGCCACGTCCAGCGGCACCCGACTATTATCCGGCAGCCGGATCGTCAGGTCCTGAAGATTGTCCAAACTCTTCCGGTCTTCCAGGGCGTGACGCACCAGGACGTCGACGTCCCACTCGCCGATGCGCAGCGTATCGCTGATCTCGCCGAGCACGGCCGCGCGCAGCTGCGCGGCCGCCTCCTCAGCGGAAAGCCCCAGCCCGTGAGCCCCCTCGGCCAGCGAGAGACGGCGCTCGGGCTTGCCGGGGCGCAGATCGTCGATAACGTTGTAGACGCCGGTATATCCCCTCAGGTGCTCGGCGAACTCCAGGGCGGCGGTCTTCAGGGCGTCCAGGTCTTCCCCCTGCAGGCGCACCTCGATGGGAATGCCGGCGGGTCCGAAGCCGGGCTCCTGGATGATCAGGCTGAGCAGCCCGGGAATATCGCCGATCCCATCCAGCCAGGCCGCGGTCAGCTCATCCAGGCTGACGCTGCGCCGCTCGGCGGTGAGCAGATCGACCATCACCGTGGCAACGTGGGCGCCGGCCTCTCCCGCGCTGGGGTTATAGTTGAAGCGCACCTGGGTGGAGCGCACCAGGCGCTCGCCGTCGGGCTGCTCGGGCGTCAGCCGCGCGTCGATCTCGCGCATGGCGCGCTCGACGCGGGTGGCCACCGCCTGGGTACGCGCCAGCGGCGTGCCCTGGGGCATCAGGATGCGCGCCTCGAGCACGTCGCCATCGATATCCGGCATCGCTTCGCTGCCGATATGGCCGCCGGCAAGATAGCCCACCGAGCCCAGCATCAGCGCCAGCACTCCCGCCACCAGCGCGTAGCGAAAGCGAATCGCGCCGTCGGCGGAGCGTCCGACGGCCTCACGAAAGCGCTCGAAGCGACGGTCGAAGCCGGCGCGCAGCCGCGTGGGCTCGGCCCGCAGACGATCGACGCTGCCGCTGAGGTGATGGGGCAGGACCAGGAAGGCCTGGATCAGGCTCGCCGTCAGGGCGGCGATCAGCACCACCGGCAGCACCTTGAGCACATCGCCCAGCTCGCCGACCAGAAAGGAGAGCGGCGCGAAGACCGCTGCCGTGGTCAGAAACGACGACACCACCCCGGGCAGCACGCCGAGCGTTCCATGAACCGCGGCTTCCAGGGGAGTAGCACCCTTCAAGAAGGTCTCGGCAACGTTGTCGGTGATCACGATAGAGTCGTCCATGACGATACCGATCGCCATCAGCAGCGCCACCAGAGTGATCATGTTCAGCGACAGGCCGAGCAGCGCCATCACCGCGAAGGCGCCCATGAAGGCCACCGGCAGGCCCATTACCGCCCACAGCGCCAGCCGCGGCCGGAAGAACAGGCTCATCACCAGCACCACCAGCACGAAGCCCTGGATACCGTTCTCGACCAGCATCTGCAGGCGATCGCGGACGATATTGGTCGCATCCTGGGTCAGCGTCAGCGCGACACGGCCATCGAAGCGTCGACGCTCCTTCTCGACCAGCGTCTGCATGGCCGCGAGCACGTCCAGGGCATCGTCGCGCAGCGTCTTGTTGACCTCCAGCACCAGGGCGCGCCGGCCGTTGAACCAGACCTGCTCTTCCTCGTGCTCGACGCCTTCCTTTAAGGTGGCGATCTGGCCCAGGGTCAGCTCGCCGCCCTTGCTGTCGGAAACCACCACCACCCCGGCCAGCTCGCGCAGGCTGCGGCGCTGGTCGGTGAAGCGCAGCTGGATATCCCGCTCGCGGGTCTCCAGCGTGCCCAGCGGCATGTCGATATTCTGACGCCCCAGCAGGTCGGCAAGATCCTGCGCCGTCAGGCCGTACTGCGCCAGCGTTTCCTGCGGAACTTCAACCTGCCACTGGCGCTGGGAGAGCCCCCGGATATTGACGTCGGCCACGCCGGGCAGGCGCAGCAGCCGATCCTCCAGCGTCTTGGCATAGTCCTCCAGGTCGGGCAGCGGCATGTCGCCGCTGATCGCCACCGCCGCCACCAGGTCGCTGCGGTGCAGCTCGCGCACCACCGCCGGCTCGGCCCTTATCGGGAAGTCGGTGATGGCGTCAACTTCGGTGGAGATGTCGTCCAGAAAGCGGCCGATATCGCCGCCGTCCTCCATGGTGGCCGTGGCGCTGGCCAGGTTGTCCTGGGCCACGCAGACCAGCTCGTCGAGATAGTCCACGCCGGTCAGGGCATCGTGAAGGCGGCGGCAGATCTCGTCCTCGACGTCGGCGGCGATGGCGCCGCGATACTCGACCTCGATGCTGACTTCGCTGGGCAGATAGTCGGGAAAGGTCTCACGCTTGAGGGTTGGAGCCGCGAAGGCGCCGACGGCCAGCAGCAGGATCAGCAGCAGATTGGCGGCGGTGGGGTGTCCGGCGAACCAGCGAATCATGGCGTTTCCCCCGCGGCCCGCTGCCGCAGCCGCTGTTCCACGGCTTCGTCGCGCCGGGGGTCGAGCGCCATGCCATCGATGGCCGGCATCAGATCGTCCACGACCAGGGTTTCGCCGCCCGTCAGCCCCTTGGCGATCACCGCCATGTCGTGCTGTTCGAAGGCGACCTCGACCGCTCGACGCTCGAGGCGCTGCTGGTCGTCCACCAGGTAGACCTCCCCCTGGTGGACCGCCGTTGCCGGCACTACCAGCTGTGGATCCGGCATCTCGGCGGAAAGTCGCACCTGTACGTACATGTCCGGCTGCAGGACCGGCTGCTCGGGCGGGGAGGCGCTCCGATAGGGCTCCTCGACTTCGACCACCACCTGGGCCGCGCGCGTTTCGGGATTCAGCCCCCTGGCCACGCGCACCATTCGAGCCGGCCAGCGCACGCCGTCGCCCGCCACCAGCGCTACCTCGGCATCGATCGTCGAAAAGTCCAGCCGATCGCCGAGATCCAGCGCGGCAGTCCTGGCTTCGGAGTGCGTTGGTGCCTTCATCAGCCGTCGCAGCATGTCCAGCGGTATCTGGGCGACGATCTCAGCGCTGGCGATGCCGTCGGCCGAAAACAACCGCTGCCCGGCGTTGACGTACTGATGCAGCTCGGCCTCGACGTCGCCCAGGCGCAGATCGTAGGGGGCGACGAAGCGGGTATCCTCGATATCCTGGCGCGCCTGCGCCAGGCGGGTGGCGGCCCGTTCGACCTCTGCCTCGAGGCGCTGGCGGCTCGAGGGTATGAGCTGCAGCTCATTCTCCAGCGACTGCACGGTCTCGCGCTGAGAGAGCGTCGCACGCTGCTCGTCATCGAGACGCGAACGCGACACCGAGCCGCTCTCCGCCAGGCGTCGGAGGCGCGACAGCTCTCGCTCGGCCAGTTGCAGGCGCTCCCGCTCCAGAACCAGCAGGCGCTCCGTGTTCTCAGCGTCCATCTCCAGCTGGGCCTGGTCGGCGGCCAGGCTGGCCAGTTCGCCCTGGGCCTCTGCCTCGGCCAGCCGATAGCGGGTGGGATCGATCTCCAAAAGCAGGGTATCGGCCAGCAGCAGGACACCATTTTCTAGCCGCGGATGGCGGTAGACGACCCGCCCCGGCACGTTGGCGATAGCCTGCCAGGTGCGCGCGGGCCGTGCGATACCGTTGCCGCGGGCTTCGACGCGAAACGCCATTGGTCTGACGTCGATGACCCCGACCGTCGGCGCGGCGGCTGCCGCGTCATCCCGCTGGGGAACCTGCCGATTCAGGACGAAAAAAGCAATCAAGCCGATGCCGATCGCCAGACCCAGCGCGACCAGCAGACCGCGCCCCCAGCGTCTTGCCAGCCGGCTCATGCTTCCTCCTCGACCCTTGCCTCTATGCTGTGGCGATAGAGAATGAAAGCGTCCGCCGCCTGATCGGCAATATGAACACCGTTGCCGGCCATCATCGACTGGATGACCAGCCCCTGGATGGCACCAATGAACTGGGTGGCCGCCGCTTCGATATTCAAATCGGCACGCAGCTCGCCGCTCGCCCTGCCCTCCATCAGCCGCGCCTCGAGGCGTTCGCGATAGAGAAACAGCAGGGCGCGCACCATGCGCGTGGCAGACGTCGGCTCGGCGCGCTGCAGCTGACCCAGCAGCATGCGCGGCACGCCGGGATGCTCGACGATGAAGTCAATATGGGTCATGAACATCGCCTCCAGGGCGGCCAGGCTGGTATCGGCATCCTGCACCGAGGCGTCGAGCCGCCGCATCACCCGCTCCACAACCCACTCGATGACCGCTCGCCAGATGGCATCCTTGTTGGCAAAGTGGCGAAACAGCGCGCCCTGGGTTACCTTCATGCGCTCGGCGATCGAGGCGGTGGTGATCCTGGCCGGATCCTGCTGGCCGCACAGCTCCACAACGGCACGCACGGTCAGATCTTTACGCTCCTGCGACGTCATGTGTCGACTGCTTGTCATGATTGCCCTTCCCAAAAGATAGTAACTGGTTACTATCTTATCCGGGGCGTTCGCGTCTTTCCATACCCTCTTCAAACTTTTCGACGCCCCATGGCGCAGGAGCATCAATTTTTCGTCTCATGCACTCCGGCATGTATTCTGCCGGCTGTGATCACCGTGACCGGCGACGCCGTCACGCACCCCGTTCCGGACAGGATCGGCTACATCACCGAGAGACAGTTTTGTCTGCGCAGCGGTCAAGCACGGCAACGCTGCCCAAGATGTCCGGCTAGCTACCGAGGCACCGAATACGACGTGGTTTCTGAAGCAAGCCGAAGGCGGAAAAGCAGGAAAAAGCGGAAGTGCGGCAAGAACTGGCTGGCTCCCCGAGCAGGACTCGAACCTGCGACCCAATGATTAACAGTCATTTGCTCTACCGGCTGAGCTATCGGGGAATTACCTGGCAGAAAAGCTCTAGAAACGAGCTTTCGATGTGGACAAGGCTGGTCTGGCTCCCCGAGCAGGACTCGAACCTGCGACCCAATGATTAACAGTCATTTGCTCTACCGGCTGAGCTATCGGGGAATCACCTCGAACACGGGGCGTAGTATACGGATACCATCTGCCAGGTCAAGCCTCCCTGCTCTCAGCTTTCGATCGACAGCGCCCGGCGCGCGGCGGGCAGAGCCGGCTCACCCTCAAACGTGGTGACATCCTCAAGCCACTCTTCCAGCACCGCGGGATGCGCCTGCAGATAGGCGCGCGCCGCATCGCGAGGCGCTGCGCCCTCGTCCATGATCTCACCCATCAGCTGGTTTTCCATCTCCAGGGTGAAGCTCAGGTTGCTCAGCAGGGTAGCCACGTTGGGGCACTGCTCGCCAAACCCCGCTCGCGTGTTGGTGTAGACCGTCGCGCCGCCCAGATCCGGACCAAAATACTCATCGGCACCCTCCAGATAGGCGATGTCGAAGCTGGTATTCATCGGGTGCGGCTCCCAGCCGAGAAACACCATCCACTGCG
>DATHXP010000140.1:0-17833 GCA_035459605.1 Halomonas sp.
TGCCCGGCAGGCCGATCACTATCAGGGTATGGGCTGGCGTCGTCTGTCCGCGCGGGGCGATATCGTCCGACGCCGAGCTCGACACGCCTGACCGGTCGCTGCTTGCCCAGTTGCGCAGTCCCGCCGCCTGATCCATCAAATGGCTCCCGTATCGATCGTCTGAAGACGGCGAATGGCATCGCGTGCGGAAAAGAACTGCAGCAGGGCCATCAGCAGCGCCGAGTCCCGCCGTCGCCGGCGGCTGCCCAGCATGCCGAGAAGCTCGGCCCTGAGGTCCATGGCCTCCTCGTCCGTGGCGTGGTCGATGTGGGCGGCGGCAGCGGCAATGCCAGAGGCCAGCAGCAGTCTCAGCGGGCGCGTGGCTTCGGGCAGCCAGTCGGCCAGCAGCGCCTGGGCCTGGCGCGTCTGGCGGGGCAGTTCTTCGGCGCGGAGCAGCACGACCAGCAGCGGGACGGCGTCGTCGGTCCTCGCGGCGGGCGTCAGCCAGAAGCGCTTGCCCAAAGCCCTGCCGGACTCCGCCTCGCGCAGCTCGGCGAACCAGGCTCGCAGGGCTTGACCCGCGTCGGGGCCGCTATCGGGCGGTCCGCACCGTCTGGCTGGCGAGAGCACGACCGGCAGCTGAGCCAGCGATGCGCGAACGGGCCTGCCATTTAGCCGGCAGGACAGCTCGCCTGACGGCGCGGCCAGCGCCGACAGGCGCGAAAGGGCCTGCCGTTCACCACGATACGAGACGCGCTGACCCGCGGTGACCCGACAGGCCCAGCCCGCCGCCGATTCGGCTAGCTGGTTACGCGTTGCCGCCTCGGGAAGGCCTGCGAACAGATGGACGCCGATACTCGCGTCGATGGCCGCTGTCAGGCGTTCGGACTCGCCAGCGGGTTGACGGTGTTGAAGCGTCGGCAAGATTGCCCAGTTGCCGCGAGCGTCCAGCCCCAGATCGGGCATGCGCCAGCCGCCGCTGACGGAGCGGCGCGACGACCAGTAGATGCCATCACGCGGCGATTCCCCCGCTTTGTCAGTGAGCAACCGATCCAGCCGATGACGCTGCTGCGGGTCGGGAAGCTCGGCAAAATCCCAGGCGGCCTCCAGCAGGGGGAAGCCGTCGAAGCGGCGGCGCAGCCGGTGCAGAGACGCGGTCAGCCGCCGAGCCTGGCCGAACAGCCCGCTGGCGGGCGGTACCGGCCTTGCCGGAGGGCGGGATGCGCGCGCGTCGTCCAGCGGCAGCGGCGAGCGCGTCGCCAGCGCCTTGGCGGCAAGGGCGGCGGTGTCCGGCAGGCAAAGATCTTCGGGTACGCGCTGACCGTGGGAGATGAAATTCAGCCGCAGGCTGTGGCTAACGATGGCTTCGAATACCGGTGCCAGCCGGCACGCCTCGTCCTGCTTGGTCAGCAGGCAGTCATCAATCTGCTCACCCGCCGCCTTGGCCGCCTGACGGTAGTGGACGATGACCTCGCTGAGAGTTTCGGGCTGACTGGCCGCGTTGAGCAGCAGCAGCATGCGCACGCGAGCGCGACCGGCGTGCAGCTTGGCGATCTGATCGACCACGCGCTGGTCGCGCTGGCTCATGCCCACGGTATCAATGATCACCCAGCGGCGGTCTGTCAAGCGAGCGGCCAGGGAGTCGATGGGCTGGTCATGCGCCAGGGCGTGCATGGGGATGCCCAGCAGCTCGGCATAGATCCGCAGCTGCTCGTGGGCCCCGATGCGGAAACCGTCGGTAGTTATCAGGGCCACGCGGTCGGCGCCATGGCGCTGCACGAAGCGCGCGGCCAGCTTGGCGGTGGTGGTCGTCTTGCCGACCCCGGTGGGGCCGATGAGGGCCAGGATGCCCGGCGGCTCGAAGAAGTCGTCCTCGCTGTCCAGCACGGCCATGCGGCTGGCAAGACAGCGCTGCAGCCAGGCCAGCGGGCGCGCGTCGTCGGCCTCGGCGTCGCCTAGCTCTGCGGGCAGGCCGGCCAGCAGCTCGTCGGCCATGGCGCTGCTGAAGCCGGCTTCGCGCAGCAGTCGCTGCAGGCGGCCGCGAGCGTCCTTCTCAGGATGGTGTCGCGCCTTCTCCTGAGCCAGCAGGGTCCGCATGTCCTGCATTTCGCTCAGCAGGCGCTCGCTCATTGCCTGCAGGGCGGTTTCACCATTCGAGGCGGCCGAGGCGGCGGGCGGCGAGGCCGGCGAGGGTGCGTTCGATGTCCGAGACGCCATATTCTCGACGGCATCGTCGGCCATGGCGAGAATCTCGACGCCCTGGTCGATGCGGCGATTGGCCAGGATCAGGGCGTCATCGCCCAGGGCAGTGCGTACCTGACGCATGACGTCGCGACTGCTGCTACCCGTGAATCGCAAGACGCTCATCGATTAGCGACCTCCTATCAGAGTGGTGACCCGCAGGCGGCGATCGTCGGGAATTTCGGCCTGGGACATGACGACCAGATGGCGTAGTCGCCGACGCAGGAAGCGGGCCAGCAGCGCGCGCAGGCCGTGCTGGACCACCAGCACCGGCGGTTCACCGCTGGCCTCATGGCTTTCCATGGCCTGTTCGGCCTGGGTCATCAGCGTCTCGGCGAGCCCCGGCTCCAGGGAGCCGTTGCCGTTCATGGCCTGGGTCAGCACCTGCTCGAGCTGTACATCCAGGCCGATGACGTTGAGCTGCTCGCGACCGGCAAACCACTGCTGAACGATGGCGCGGCCCAGGGCGATGCGCACCAGGGCGGTCAGCTCGTTGGGATCCTGCTGCTGGGGAGCATGCTCGGCCAGGGTGTCGAGGATGCTGCGCATATCGCGGATCGACACCTCTTCTTCCAGCAGCTGCTGCAGAATGCGCTGCAGCACCGTCAGCGAGATCGCTTTTGGCACCACGTCTTCCACCAGGCTCTTGTGTTCTTCGCCCAGCTTGTCGAGCAGTTTCTGGACCTCGGCGCGGCCGAGCATCTCACCGGCGTGGCGATGCAGCAGGTGATTCAGGTGGGTGGCGATCACGGTGCTGGCATCCACCACCGTGTAGCCGTAGACCTGGGCGTGTTCGCGCTGGCTGTCGTCTATCCATACCGCCGGCAGGCCGAAGGCCGGATCCTGGGTGGCCGTGCCCTCGAGCTCGCCGGTGACCTGGCCGGGATCGATGGCCAGCCACTGGCCGGCGTAGGCCTCGGCGCGGCCGATCTCGGCGCCCTTGAGGCTCAGCACATAGGTGTTGGCGCCGAGCTCCAGGTTGTCGCGGATGTGCACCACCGGCGGCAGGAAGCCCACTTCCTGGGCAAACTTCTTGCGCACGCTCTTGATGCGGCCCAGCAGCTCGCCCTGCTGACGGCTGTCCACCAGCGGTATCAGACGGTGGCCAACCTCGAGGCCCAGGGTATCCACCAGCTGGACGTCGTCCCAGCTGGCCTCGGGAGCCTCCTGGGCCGGCGGCGGCTCGGCGTGGATCTCCTCGGCGACCAGCCGGCGCTCCTTCTCGCGGTTCAGCCACCACGCCAGGGTGGCGAGAAGCGCGGTGAAAAGCAGAAACACCAGGTTGGGCATGCCCGGCACCAGCCCCAGCAGGCCCATCACACAGGCGGCCAGGATGAGCACCCGGGGGTTGATGAACAGCTGGCTGATCATCTGCTGGCCGACGTCCTGGTCGGTGTTGACCCGCGAGACGGTAACCCCGGCGGCGGTGGAGATCACCAGTGCCGGTATCTGAGCCACCAGACCGTCGCCGATAGTCAGCAGCACATAGGTCTGGGCGGCAGCAGAAAAGGCCATGTTGTGCTGCAGCATGCCGATCAGCAGCCCGCCGATGATATTGACGACCATGATGACCAGGCCCGCCATGGCATCGCCGCGCACGAACTTGCTGGCGCCGTCCATGGAGCCGTAGAAGTCGGCCTCCTGGGCGACTTCGCCGCGGCGCTGCTTGGCGTCCTCCTCGCCGATCAGGCCGGCATTGAGGTCGGCATCGATGGCCATCTGCTTGCCGGGCATGGCGTCCAGCATGAAGCGGGCGCCGACCTCGGCGATACGTCCGGCGCCTTTGGTGATCACCATGAAGTTGATGACCACCAGAATCAAAAATACCACGAGGCCAACGGCAAAATTGCCGCCGACCAGGAACTGGCCAAAGGCTTCGATGACCTTGCCGGCAGCGTCTGTGCCGGTATGGCCCTCCATCAGCACCACGCGAGTGGAGGCCACGTTAAGCGACAGGCGCAGCAGAGTGGTAAACAGCAGGACGGCCGGGAAGGCGGCGAAGTCCAGCGGTTTTTCGGTAAACATGCTGACCAGCAGCACCATGACCGCCAGGGCAATGTTGAAGGTGAACAGCAGATCCAGGACGAAGGGCGGCAGCGGCAGGATCATCATCGACAGGATCATGAGGATCAGCAGCGGCCCGGCCAGCACCTTCATGGGCACCCTGCGCATCCAGCCCTGCCGCCCCAGATATTGACTCCAGGCCTTCATTCGCGTGTCTCGTCGTCGTGGCCGCGTGTCGGCACGTTCAGCTCGGCCGGCACCGTCAGGTTCTGCGGCGTGGGGGGAGTGTCATCGCCGTCGGCGGCGGCGCGCTTCAGGCCAAAGGCCCACGCCATGACTTCGGCCACCGCGCTATAGAGTGTCACCGGCACCTCCTGGTCCAGGTCGACGTGATGATAGAGGGCCCGCGCCAGCGGGGCGGCTTCCAGGGACGGCACGTCGTGCTCCTCGCCCAGCGCACGGATGCGCGCGGCCACGGCATCGGCGCCCTTGGCCACGACCCGTGGAGCCGCCATGCCCTGTTCACGATACTGCAGCGCTACGGCATAGTGGGTCGGGTTGGTAATGATCACGTCGGCCTTCGGCACCTGGCTCATCATCCGGCCGCGGGCCATGGCCTGCTGCTGCTGGCGGATACGCGCCTTGATCTGTGGGTCGCCGTCCGTCTCCTTGTGCTCGCGCTTGATCTCATCCTTGCTCATGCGCAGCTTCTTGGCGTGACTCCAGAGCTGGTAGGGCACGTCGATCAGGATCACTACCAGCAGCGTCAGCACCATCAGGCCGCAGGCCTGAGCGGCCATCCACAGCGCCTTGGCCAGCGCCTGCCGGACGGGCTGGTCCATCAAATCCATGAAAGCGCCGCGATTCAGGTACAGAAAGGTGACCGCCACGCCGCCGATCAGCAGCGACTTGGCAATGGCCTTGGCCAGCTCGATCAGCGCTTGAACGCCAAACAGGCGCTTGAGTCCTTTGAAAGGGTTGAGCTTGCCAAGCTGGGGCTTGAGCGACTTGGCCGAGACCAGCCAGCCGCCCAGCAGGGCCGGCGCTACCAGCGCGACGACCGTCAGCAGCAGAAACAGCGGCAGCATGGCATACAGGGTGCGACTGCCGAGATCCAGCGCCTGGGCCAGCATCGGGGTGGTTTCCAGGGCGTGACGACGCTCGAACAGGAGCGCCTGCTCCATGACCTGCCCCAGCTGGCCGTAGAGCAGCGGTCCCATCGTCCACAGGCCCGCTACGCCGCTCAGCAGCAGCATGAAGGTAGTCAACTCCCGGGAACGGGCGACCTGGCCTTCCTCACGCGCTTTTTCGCGGCGTCGAGGCGTGGCCTCTTCGGTTTTTTCCTGGTCGCTGTCCTGATCTGACATGGCCAAACACCGGGCACTCGTGTGTACCCTGACCATGTTGGCCGAGAAGGGGAAGGGGCGATACGTCAAAAAGCGCCGCTAATCGCGGTCTTATCCACGGCTCTCGTCCCGGCGACAGGGTGCGGCTAGGTTAAAATATCAAAAGCCTAGCTGATCCAGCAGGTCGTCAACCTGGTCTTGACCGGTGACGGTATCTTCACCGTCAGGCTTGATCTGCGGGCCGTTGAGCAGCTCTTTCTTATTGGTCGCTGCATCGTCCTCCGTCGTGGATGGTGACTTCTTCATGTCGTCGCGCCCCTGGCCCTCGGGCATGGTGTCGATCAGCACCTGCACCAGCTGATGCTCGATTTCGCGAATGACATCCATCATTTTCTTGATCACCTGGCCGGTCAGGTCCTGAAAGTCCTGGGCCATCATGATCTCAAGCAGCTCCTGGCTAGTGGCCTGCGTCTTGTCGGGTACCGCCGCCAGATAGCGGCGCGTGTCGGTCACCAGTTCGCGGGCTTCGTCGAGCTCTTTAGGCTCGGCAAACCACTCGGCCCAGCGCCGATCCAGGGTCTGGGCTTGCTCGCTGAGGCCGTCCTGCAGCGGCTGGGCGCGATCTATCGCGTTGAGGGCACGGTCGGCGGCCTGCTCGGTCATGGAGGCAACATAGCTTAGTCGGTCGCGGGCATCGGGAATCGCCTCGGCGGCGCGCTCGATCTCCTTGTCGAGTCCCAGTTCGCGCATGCTCTCACGCAGCATGCGCGTCAGATGGCCGATGCGCTGTACCAGGTCATCGCCGGATACCGTCTGGTCGACCTTTGATGGCATCTCGTTGCTCATGCATATTCTCCTCGGGATGTGCAGCAGACCCGCGTCACATGCCCAGTTTTTCAAAGATCTTGTTGAGTTTCTCTTCCAGGATGGCCGAGGTAAAAGGCTTCACCACGTAGCCGTTGGCACCGGCTTGCGCTGCGGCAATGATGTTCTCCTTCTTGGCCTCGGCGGTCACCATCAGCACCGGCAGCTCCTTGAGCGCCTCGTCGGCGCGGATCTGCTTGAGCATTTCCAGGCCGTCAAGATTGGGCATGTTCCAGTCGGAAACGACAAACTCAAAGCCTCCAGCCCTGAGCTTGTTGAGGGCGTCCTGGCCGTCTTCGGCTTCCTCGACGTTGGTAAATCCCAGCTCCTTGAGCAGGCTGCGTACGATACGGCGCATGGTGGGGAAATCGTCCACGACCAGGATGCGCATATTTTTATCTGCCATCAGTTTTCCTCATGTGCGTAACGTGATTGTTGGGAGTGTGATTGATGAGTGGGCGCCCCGACGTAAATGCCTGCCAGGTTAATAGTGTGACGGCGCGACTTGCTAGACCCGCTGGGCGCGGCCTGAAGCCGCCGCGAGCGCCAGCAGGCGCGGGGCGACGTCATCCAGGGGCAGCACTTCGCTGGCGCCGCCCAGGGCAATACCTTCACGCGGCATGCCGAACACCACGCTGCTGGCCTCGTCCTGCGCGATGGTGGGGGCGCCCGCCCGGCGCATTTCCAGCAGGCCGGCAGCGCCATCCTTGCCCATGCCCGTCAGTAATACCCCGATGGCGTTGCGCCCGGCCTGGGCGGCGGCGGAGCAGAAGAGCACATCCACCGAGGGGCGGTGCCGATTGACCGGCGGGCCGTTGTCTAGGCGCGCAACGTAGTTGGCACCGCTGCGCGACACCTTCAGGTGGGCATCGCCCGGCGCAATATAGGCGTGGCCGGGCAGGATGCGCTCACCGTCGACGGCCTCCTTGACGCTGATCCGGCAAAGTCGATCGAGGCGCTCGGCAAAGGAGCGGGTAAAGCCGCCTGGCATATGCTGGGCAATGAGAATGGCAGGGCTGTTGGCCGGCAGCGGCTCAAGCACCTGGCGAATCGCTTCGGTGCCGCCGGTGGAAGCGCCGATAGCGATCAGTTTCTCGCTGGATACCAGCGGTGCCGTAAGGCGCCGGGGGGCCGGCGCATCCTTGCGCCGGACCCGCTGGGGGCGGGAGACGGCGGCGGCACGCAGCTTCTCGGCAATCTCATTGGCATACTCGATCATGCCGCTGCGAATCCCCAGCGCAGGCTTGGCGACAAAGTCGAGGGCGCCAAGCTCCAGAGCCCGCAGAGTCACCTCCGAACCGGCCTGGGTGAGCGAGGAGACCATCAGCACCGGCATGGGGCGCAGGCGCATCAGGCGCTCAAGAAAATCGAGACCGTCCATGCGCGGCATTTCCACGTCCAGCGTCAGCACATCGGGGTTGTGTCGCTTGATCAGATCCCGGGCCACCAGGGGGTCCGGAGCCACGGCCACGACCTCCATATCGGGCTGTGCGTTGATGATCTCGCTGAGCAGATCGCGAATCAGCGCTGAATCATCGACGCACAGCACCTTGATAAGCTTAGCGCTCAAAGGATATCTCCAGTTGTTGCCGTGGATCGCCTTGCACAGGCCATGAGTGACCCTGTCATCGGCAGAAAACAGGGAAGCTTTAATTGTTCACAGCGGCGTGCGCACATAGACGGTCTGCCCGCGCAGCTGGAACGCCTCGGTGAGATAGGAAAAGTTCTCGGAATGCCCCGCAAATAGCAGCCCGTCGGGCTTGAGCAGCGGTGCGAAGCGTTCAAGTATCCGTGTTTGGGTCGGCTTGTCGAAATAGATCATGGTGTTGCGACAAAAGATAGCGTCAAAGGGGCCGCGTACCGGCCAGCTGGGCGCCATCAGGTTGAGCGGCTGAAAATCGATCAGCGCCGCAACCTCGGGGCGTATGCGTGCCAGCCCCTGATGGGGCCCCGTGCCGCGTTGGAAAAAGCGCCTGATGCGTGACTCCTGGAGCTTGTAGACCTGGTCAATGGGATAGATGCCGGCCCGCGCCGTGGCCAGCGCGTCGGTGTTGATATCCGTAGCGATCACCTCGGCCCGGTGACTGGCCCGCTCGCCCAACGTTTCCATCAGGGTCATGGCGATGGAGTAGGCCTCCTCGCCGGTGGAGGTGGCGGCACTCCAGACCCGGATATGCTGCTGCCGCGAGCGGACATGCTCGGCCAGCAGCGGGAAATGATGCGCCTCGCGAAAGAACGCCGTCAAATTGGTCGTCAGGGCGTTGGTGAAGGCCTCCCACTCCCGGGCATCCGGCTGGCGCTCGAGGCGAGCCAGGTAGTCTGAGAAGCGCACCAGCCCATGATGGCGCAGCCGCCGGGCGAGGCGGCTGTAGACCATTTCCCGCTTGTGCGCGGCCAGCACAATGCCGGAGCGCTGATAGGTCAGCTCGCAGATCCTGGCAAAGTCGGCGTCGGTCATGTGGAGATCGCGCTCAAAGCGCTCGCCGCCTGGGCCAGCGCTATCCTGAAGCGCCCTCATGACCTCTCCAGAACTAGTCAAAACTCTTCCCACTCCTCGGTGTCCTGCCGCTGGCCGGAAGTCTGCTGCTTGGCACCCGTGTTCTCGGCGTCTCTGCCGGGTTCTGGTGATAAGCTGCTGTCAGACTGTGCGGTGGCCGGTAGCGTGTCGTGAGTCGACGCTGAGGGTACCCGTTCAAAGCCCGCCCCCTGGACCCGAAAAGCCGCCACGGCATTGGTCAACAGCTCCGCCTGATGCTCGAGCTCGGCTGCCGCGCGGGCCGAAGTCTGCACGCGTGCGGCATTTTGCTGGGTGACCTGATCCATCTCGGCAACGGCCTGGTTGATCTGGCCGATCCCGCTGCTCTGCTCATCGGAGGCGGCGGTGATTTCACCCAGGATATCGTTGAGGCGCGTCGAGGCGTCCACGACTTGGGCAACCGACGTCTCGGCCTGCCGAATCAGTGCGGCGCCATCTTCCACCTGATGTGCAGAGCCATCGATCAGCGTGCGGATATCGGTGGCGGCGGACGCCGAGCGGCTGGCCAGGTTGCGTACCTCCTGGGCAACCACGGCGAAGCCGCGGCCCTGCTCGCCGGCCCGGGCCGCCTCCACCGAGGCGTTGAGCGCCAGGATGTTGGTCTGAAAGGCAATGGAGTCGATCAGATCGACAATCTCGGTCATCTTCTTGGAGCTATCGGTGATCTCGCCCATGGTGGTAACGACCTGCTGCATCAGCTGGCCGGATTCGCTGGAGCGCGAGGCGTTCTCCTCCGCCAGAGTGCCGGCCTGACGGGCGTTATCGGTGTTGTGACGCACCGTGGTGGTCATCTCCTCCATGCTCGAGGCGGTTTGCTGCAGCGAGGCGGCCTGCTGCTCGGTGCGCGCTGAAAGGTCCTGGTTGCCGCGGGCGATATCCCGGGTGGCCGGCGTGACGATGTTGATGCCGCCATTGACGTCGGAAACAATGCTGGCAATGCTCTTGCGCATGATATCCAGAGTCTCCACCAGCCGCCCCAGCTCATCGTTGCGGCGCCGCGGCACGTCAGCCGCCAGGTTGCCGGAGGTGATCTGCAGGGAGAATGCCTGAGACTCGCGCAGCGGGCGCAGCACGGCGTTCAGCGTCAGGATGCTGAGCGGCACCAGTATCAGCAGGCCGACGCCCAGCAGCAGAGCCAGTGCGATGAGCATCTTTTGCTGGCTATCGCGGGCCTCCTGGGCCAGCACCCCGGCGGCGTCCCGCTTTTGCTCGATCAGGGTGTTGATGCTGCTGATCAGCCCCTCCCCCTGTTCCTGCATCGCCTCGATGTGTGGAGGCATCTTGGTAATGATGTCGAACTCATCCTCGCTGGCGAACAGGTCAATGGCCTGCTGGATGCCCTCGTCGCGGTAGGCGGCGAGCTCTGTGGCGAAGGCGTCGGCGGTAGGGTTGTGGTTGATCGCGCGCGCGCGATAGTCGCTCCAGATGGTCTTCAGGGACGCCTCGATTTCGTCTAGCGTCTCGCTGTGCTGGTCTTTGTTCACCAGCAGGCCGAATCGGTCGCCGGTCAGCATCTGGTGGGCCCGGATGGCGAGCTGCCCGATCTGCTGCAGGCGAGCGACATCCTGGAGGCCGTCGCGGTCCAGGACAAGCAGGCGATCGCCCGATAGCTTGACGCCATAGAGTCCCAGGGCGCCGCTGGCGATCAGCAGCAGCACGGCAACACTCACCATGCTGACCATGCGCGCCCGCAGGCTGCGCATGTTGAGCCTGCCAAAGCGACCGGTCAGCCCGCGACGGTGAAGCCGTCCCTGCTTGAGCACGTGGCGGCTCTTGCCCGCCTGCATTCTCGCGTAGGCGGCCTCGGCCCGCTCGATCTCGTCGCGCTCGGGCTTGAGGCGTACCGAGGCATAGCCGGCGACTTCGCCGTCCACCATGATGGGAACCACGCTGGCCGCCACCCAGTAGTGGTCGCCATTCTTGCGGCGGTTCTTCACCAGCCCGCGCCAGTTCTGTCCGGCCCGCAGCGTTTCCCAGAAGTTGGCGAAGACGGCCTCGGGCATGTCCGGGTGGCGGACGATGTTCTGGGGTGCCCCGAGTAGCTCTTCCGCTGAGAAACCGCTGACTTCGATAAAGGCCGGGTTGGCGTAGGTGATATTGCCTTCGAGATCGGTTCGCGAGATCAGAATGTGATCGTCATCCAGGACGTATTCCTGCTGAGTCACGGGCTGGTTGTTGCGCATGTCGTTTCTCCTGCTTAGGCAAACGCTGAAGTTGTCGTCATTGTTATGGCGGGGGTCAGAACGACTCCCAGCTGTCATTCGTACCCCTGGATTTGTCGTCGGAGGCGCCGGTCAGGCTGGGTTGCTGTGGCATCAGCGCCGGCATCCAGCGAGCCAGGTCGTCGCTGCCCGGCTGCTCCGCGTCCGGATCCGTCGTGCGCTCGCCAAGCTGGAAGTGGTTGACGGCGGCCCGCAGGCGGCTGGCTTCGGCCTCCAGCTGGT
This sequence comes from Halomonas sp., assembly GCA_035459605.1. Taxonomy (GTDB): domain Bacteria; phylum Pseudomonadota; class Gammaproteobacteria; order Pseudomonadales; family Halomonadaceae; genus Halomonas. The sequence goes on from DATHXP010000140.1 coordinate 11,415, forward strand.
TGGCGGCGCTGGCGGCCTGCTGAACCAGGCCGGCATTTTGCTGGGTCACCTGATCCAGCTGGGCAATCGCGTCGTTGACCTGGCCGATGCCTTCGTTCTGCTCTGCGGAAGCGGCCGCAATCTCGTCCATGATGTCGCTGACCCGCTGCACAGAAGCCACCATCTCGGTCATGGTGCGGCCGGCGCGGTTGGCGCGCTCGGTGCCTGCTTCCACCTGGGCGACCGATGTCTCGATAAGCCCGCGAATCTCGCCGGCCGCATCGCCCGAGCGGCTGGCCAGGTTGCGTACTTCCTGGGCGACCACGGCAAAGCCGCGGCCATGTTCACCGGCTCGGGCCGCCTCCACCGAGGCGTTGAGCGCCAGAATGTTAGTCTGGAAGGCGATGCTGTCGATAGTGCCGATGATCTCCGCGACCCGCCGCGAGCCCTGGTTGATCTCGAGCATGGTGGCGGTGACTTCATCGACCACTTCGCCGCCCTGCTGAGCGGTGCGCGTTGCCTCGCCGGCCAGTCGGCTGGCCTGGCTGGCGTTATCGGCGTTCTGGGAGACGGCTGAAGAGAACTCCTCCATGCTTGCTGCGGACTCCTGCAGCGACGCGGCCTGCTGTTCGGTGCGTGCCGAGAGGTCGTTGTTGCCATGGGCAATGTTCTGCGTGCCCTGGTAGATCGATTCGCTGCTGTCGCGCACCGTGGTCACGGTCTCGGCGAGACCCTGCTGCATGGCTGCCAGGGAGGCGTAGAGGCGGCCGATCTCGTTGTTGCCCAGCGTCGGGATGCGCTGGGCCATGTTGCCCTGCTGCATGCGTTCGAAGTAGCCGACCAGCCGGCCGAGCGGGCGGATGACGTTGGCCGACACCCCCCACAGCACGATGACAACGGTGATGGCAGCCGCCGCCAGGGCGGCGATCATCAGCCACTGCAGGATGCCTGCCAGCTCAAGGTAGTCGCCGTAGAGGGTGGCGCTGTTCTGAGCGGCGTCGTGCGCGAAGGCCTCGGTATCGGCGTAGTACCGCTCGCCCAGGGTCGCCACCTCGGCGGAGAGCGTCTGGAAGCGGTCGGCGTTGCCTTCGGCCAGAGCCCGCTGCTGCGGCCACAGCCCCTCTTCCATCAGGGCGGTGAAGCCGTCCGACAGCTCGACGAACAGGTTTTGCTGGTGGGCCTGGCGCGGCAGGTCTAAAAACTCCTGAAAAAGCCCCTCCACGTCGGTAAGCGGCGTTGACAGCGCCTCAGCCTCGGACCTCACTGCGGCGACCTCTTCGGGTGCGGTGCTGTCGAGCAGCCGCGCCTGCAGGCTGTGCATGTTCACCTGGGCGATCAGCATGCCGGTGTTGGCGCGGTTGAGGGCCGACTGCTGATCCACGCTGACCTCGTTAAGGCTTCTCAGCGCATTCTCGCTGTAGCGAGCGGCATATAGCCCCAGCCCGCCCAGCGCCAGGATCAGTGCCGAGAAGACGGCCAGCACCAGGCTCCAGCTGACGCGGACCGTCATGTTGTCGAGTAGCTTCACGTCTTTATCCTCTTGTAATCAGCTGCTGGTTCCGAATGGCTTGGCGGCCAGTCAGGGTGATTTCTTTCAATCGCTGGCCTGCTCGACCAGGGCCATCTCCTCGCTGGTCAGCAGCTTGTCGATATCCACCAGCACCAGCATGCGGTCTTCCAGGCTGCCCAGGCCGCTGAGGTAGTCCGAGGAGAGCGTCACTCCAAATTCCGGCGCCGGCTTGATCTGCTCCGCGGTCAAGGTCATGACGTCGGAAACGCCGTCCACGACGATACCCACCACGCGGTCGGCGACGTTGACCACAATCACCACGGTCTGGCCGCCGTACTCCACCTTGTCGAGATGAAATTTGATACGCAGATCAATGATGGGAACGATGATGCCGCGCAGGTTGGTGACTCCCTTGATAAAGTCCGGCGCGTTGGCGATGCGCGTCACGTTTTCATAGCCGCGGATTTCCTGAACCTTGAGGATATCGATGGCGTACTCCTCGTCGCCCAGAGAAAAGACGAGAAACTCACGGCTCTGGGCTTCAAGGGCGGCGGTATCCAGGCTGGAGTTACTGGCGAGGGTCATGATGGCTCTCCTTCTATGCAAGACAGCGGTTCTGATTTGGACCGGGCGGGATGCTGGCGTCGGGCTTCCTTCTTGGCGCGATTGAGGCGATGCAGCCCGGCGATGTCGAGAATCAGGGCCACGCTGCCGTCGCCAAGAATCGTTGCGGCAGAGGCGCCGGGCACCTTGCGGTAGTTGGTCTCAAGATTCTTGACCACCACCTGCTGCTGGCCAACCAGCTCGTCTACCAGCAGCGCATAGCGGCGCCCCTCGCCCTGAGCAATCACGGCGATGACCTCATCGAACTCGGTCTTGGCGTCGCTTACGTCCAGCGCTTCATGGACTGCCACCACCGGCAGGTACTCGTCGCGAACCTTGAGCACCACGTCATCGCCGGCCATGGCGTAGAGGTCATCGCGGGAGGGCTGCAGCGACTCGAGCACGGCGGAGATGGGCAGGATGAAGACTTCACGGCCGACCTTGATCGACATGCCGTCCAGTATGGCCAGGGTCAGCGGCAGCACGATGCGGGTCGTGGTGCCCTGCCCGGGGCGCGACAGGATTTCCAGGTGCCCCCCCAGCTCCTGGATGTTGCGCTTGACCACGTCCATGCCCACGCCGCGCCCCGAGACATCGCTGACCTCTGCTGCGGTCGAGAATCCCGGCGCCAGGATCAGCTGCCAGACCTCGTCGTCGCTCATGCTATCGGAGACCGGCAGGCCGTTTTCCCGAGCCTTGGCCAGCAGCTTGTCGCGATTCAGCCCCGCGCCGTCATCGCTGACCTCGATGAGGATATTGCCGCCCTGGTGCTGCGCCGAGAGCGTCAGCGTGCCCGTGGGCGACTTGCCGGCTTTTTCGCGCTCTTCAGGCGCTTCCAGACCGTGATCCAGGCTGTTGCGCACCAGGTGGGTCAGCGGATCGATAATGCGTTCGGTCAGGCTTTTATCGAGCTCGGTGGACTCGCCGTAGGTCACCAGCTCGACCTGCTTGTCGAGTTTGGCGGCCAGATCGCGTACCAGGCGCGGGTAGCGGCTGAAGACATAGTCCATGGGCACCATGCGAATCGACATGACCGCTTCCTGGAGATCCCGAGCGTTGCGCTGCAGCAGGCTGATATCGTTGAGCAGGCTGCCGTTGGCGACCCCGTCCAGCTCGCTGACGGTCTGATCCAGCATTGACTGGGTGATAATCAGCTCGCCCACCAGATTGATGATCTGATCTACCTTGTCGACCGATACGCGGATGGAGCTGGACTCGCCGCCAGCCCGGACCTTGCGCGGCTTGGCGGCGGGGCGTTTGGCGGGCGGGCCGGCGGCTGTCTTTGGCGCCTGCTCCGGGGGGCTCTGCGGGGTGTCCGCCGCCGCTGACGGCGTGGTCGCCGGGGTCTCTTCTGCCGTCTGCTCCGGCGCTGCTGGCAGCGTCTCTATCTGGAGCTGCTCCGGTTCGATGACAAAGCACAGCACCGCCTCGATATCATCGGCGCTTACCGTGGTGGCCAGCGCGATCTCATAGCGTGCACCATCGCCGCCCTGGGCCTGGATCTCGCCCAGCTGCTCAAGCTCTTCCACCAGCAGGCTGCGGTCCTTCTCGGCAACGTCGAGCAGCGCTACCTGCAGCTGTGACACTCCCGCCGCGGGAGCGCTATCCGCAGGGGCGGGGCCGGCGTCGGGCTGCGCCGGCGCCGGCTGTGCTGACGAGGCCGGCAGGCTGTCGGTCCCGTCCAGGCTCTGTCCGATTTCTTCCAGCGCCAGCTGCTGAAGGGTGTGGCAGATGCGCGCGAACGCCTCCTGGTCCGGCTCCTCGTCGTTGCGATAGGCGTCGAGCTGATCGTGCAGCATGTCCTTGGTTTCCAAAAAGGTGTCGACGATGTCGCGGCGCAGCGTGAGCTCGCCGCGACGGGTGTGGTCGAGCAGGTTTTCGAACAGATGCGTGGTCTTTTGCAGAACATCAAACCCAAAGGTACCGGCGCCGCCCTTGATCGAATGGGCGGCCCGAAAAATGGCGTTAAGCTGTTCGGCATCGGGCGACTCGATATCCAGCTCGAGGAGATGGCGCTCCATATCGGCGAGCAGCTCTTCGGCTTCCTCGAAGAAGGTGTCGTAGAAGTCGGTGATATCCATGCGCGTCTCTCTCACCAGGTATGGTTATTGCCCTTCAGGAGAGCCTGGCCGGGGGCCAAGGGCGTCTCTCAGGCTGTCAGTAAAGCGCTCCAGCGGGGCAGCGGCGTCTCGGGATGGCTGGCGGCCGAGCGGCGCTGGCATGCCCAGGTCGCTCAGTCGCCCCGGCGAGCGGATACGTTCGGCCACCTCTAGAAACAGCACCAGCAGTTCGACGCGCCGGTTGACCGGGTCGCTCGCGCTGACCTCGGGCATCGGCACCCGATCGGCGAAGCCGGACACCCGGAGCAGCTTGCTTGGCTCCAGCCCGCCTCGGATCAGCTCGCGGCGCGAGGCATTGGCGCGATCGCTGGACAGCTCCCAGTTGCTGTACCCCCGATAGCCGTTGAGATAGGCCAGGCTGTCGGTGTGCCCGCTGATGCTCAGATCGTTGGGCAGCTCGTTGAGCAGCGGCGCCATGGTGCGCAGCAGATCGCGCATGTAGGGCGCAATCTGATTGCTGCCCAGGTCGAACATCGGCCGCTGTTCGGTGTCGAGCAGCTGGATGCGCAGCCCCTCCGGAGTCATGTCGAAGCGCAGCTGCTGGCGCAGCTGGCGCAGGTCGGGATCGGCATTGATCGCCGTTTCAATACGCTGTTGCAGGTCGCGGAAGGCGCGCCGCTGCTGCTCGCTGGGACGCGTCTGCTGGCGCAGGTCAATGCGCGCCCGCTCGCCCGCGGAGTGCACCGGATCGGGGCCGCCGCCGGGGATTACGTTGCTGGTTTGCGCCTGGCTGCTGCCGCCGGTGATGGCGGTGATCAGCGGCGTGCGAAAGTATTCGCCGACGGCCTCGCGCTGCTCCGGGCTAGAGATCGAGAGAATCCACATCACCAGAAACAGCGCCATCAGGGCGGTCATGAAGTCGGCCAGCGCGATCTTCCAGCTGCCGCCCTGGTGGCGGTGGACCACCTTCTTGCGGCGGATGATGATGGGTCTGCGGGACTGACTCATGCGCGACCTTCACCCGCCTGAGCGCCGCGGACATACTGTTCCAGCTCGATAAAGCCAGGCCGCTCTTCGGTGTGCAGCGCCTTGCGACCGAACTCCACTGCGATCTGTGGCGCATAGCCCTGGAGGCTGGCCATCAGCGTCACTCGCATGCAGTGCATCACCATCTCGACCTCCTTGGCCTGCTGCTCCACGCGGCTGGCCAGCGGATTGACGAAGCCGTAGCCGATCAGGATGCCCAGAAAGGTGCCGACCAGGGCGTGGGCGATCATCTCGCCCATCTCGCTGGGCGCGACGTCGGCCGCGCTGAGCGCCCTCACCACTCCCATGACCGCCGCCACGATGCCAAAGGCGGGCATGGCATCGCCCACCTTGGCAATGGCATCGGCGGGAATATGCGCTTCTTCTTCGAAGGCCTCTATTTCATGGAGCATCAGCTCGTCGAGCTCCATGGGCTCCATGGTGCCGCTGACCATCAGGCGCAGATAGTCGGTCAGAAAGACCATGATCAGGGGGTCGGACAGCACGCGAGGATGCTCGTTGAACAGCGTGCTCTCCTCGGGATTGTCGATGTCGGACTCAATGGCCAGCATGCCGTCGCGGCGAATCTTGACCAGCAGCTTGTACTGGAGCGCCATCAGCTCCAGGTAGAGCGCCTTGTCATAGCGCGAGGAGCGGCGCAGGCGGCCAAAGATATGGAAGGACGCCTTGATGGCTTTGCCACTGTTGGCTGCAATAAAGGCGCCAATGCCGGCCCCGCCGATCATCAGAAACTCGAAGGGCTGGTAGAGCGGTCCCAGGTGGCCGCCCGCCAGCACGAAGCCGCCAAACACGGACAGTAGTACAACCAGGTATCCGATGGGTATCAGCACAGCCGCTATCCTTTAATGCAGGTTGATGTCCTCTAACGGATATCGGCGGTGCTGATCAGGACTTGAGGTATAAAATTCAGCGGCGATGCGCCATGTTCAACGCTTCATGCCCTGCGCCCCCGCGCGTTGGCGACACGGGGTGGCGCCTCACCGGAAGCTGCGGATCGGCGCTTGTTTGGCTTGCCCGCGCGTGAGGGGGGCCGGCAGATGCCGCACACATAGTCGTGGTCGGGGCTGTGGGCGTGGGCGACAAAACACCCGCTGCAGCGCGTGCAGCGGGAGAGCTGGAGCAGATCGTTTTCAAAAAAGCGGATCATCGTCCAGGCGCGGGTCAGGCCCAGCACCGCTTCGCTGTCGTCGGTTTCGACCTGTTCAAGGTAGAGCCGGTAG
>DATHXP010000141.1:0-1964 GCA_035459605.1 Halomonas sp.
TGCCCGCAATCCAGCCGGCCAGGCCGCCGATAATCAACCACGCGATCAAACCCATATCGCACTCCTTCTGAGGTCAGGATGACCTATTTGATTGCCGAAATAGTAGCGCAGCGCTTCCGATGATCCACGGAAAGCCGCTCAGAAAGAAGACCCCGGAAGCTGTAAAAAGCTCAATTCTTCTGCGCTGGATTCGCGGCCGAGAATCGCGTTGCGGTGCGGGTAGCGGCCAAAACGCAGCAGAATATTCCGGTGCTGACGCTCATAGTAGAAGCTCTCTTCAAGCCCCGGCTGACCGAACAGTCGCAGCGCCTCATCGTGGATGCGCAGCGACTCGCTGTGCATGTAGGGCATATAGAGGAAGGCCCGCTCGTCGGGCGTCAGTTCGGCATCGTCGCCCCTGGCCACCGCCTCCTGAGCAAGCACCAGCGCCTGGGGGTCGGCGGCGAAGGCCTCGGGCGTATCGCGATGAATATTGCGCGAAAACTGATCGAGCACGATGATCTCAGCCAGTCGGCCGCGCGGCGCGCTCCGCCACTGCCACAGCTCGCCGCGCTTTGCTGCTGCCAGCACATCACCAAAGCGCCACGCGATATCGGCGTCCAGCCTGTGGGAAACGCGAAACCACTGCGCCGGTGAAAGCTCCTTGAACCAGAACTCAAGCACCTGATCGGCAAACGCTTTGGCAAGAAACGTTGAGTGCATACCCGACATCGGCAATTCTCCCTGCTGACGCCCCACCGTGGGCAACGACTGGTATCATCCAGCATACCCTACACTTTCTTTACCGACGCTAGAGCCCATATGACCGCCTATCAGCTACTCCCCATGCTCGGCTATATGTTCAATATCATCGGCATCGTGCTGTGCATTGTCGGCCTGACCCTGGCCCGAAACAAGCGCCGCCGCGTGATTGGCGGCGCGCTTGCGGTGCTCGGCTTTGTGGTGGCGGCAAGCCCGATGCTGGTGCAGCTGCTGGGGCTGGTCGAGCCGCCGCCGTCAGGCATTATGCCGCCCCAGTAAGCCCGGCCGGACGCGCCGGCGCGCTCTCCCTTCGCCACTGTCAAAGGATGCCACATGCCTCGGGTTGTTCTCCTGCTCTCCCTGTGTCAGGCGCTGCTGGTCAGCGGCAATATTCTGCTGATCGCCGTATCGCCGCTGATCGGCGCCCAGCTTGCGCCGTCGCCGACCTGGTCCACCGCGCCCGTGGCAACCCAGTGGCTGGGCCTGATGTGCGCCACGATTCCCGCCTCGCTGATCATGGGCCGACTCGGCCGCCGCCGCGGCTTCGTGCTGGGCAACCTGCTGGGGCTTGGCGGCGCCGGCCTGGCCATGGTCGCCCTCCAGGCGCAGCTGTTCCTGCTGTTTTTGGCCTCTACCTGGCTGATCGGCATCGGCATCGGCTTTGGCCAGCTGTACCGCTTTGCCGCCGTCGAGGCGGCGCCCGATGGCGGTCGCGACCGCGCTATCGGCCTGGTGATGGGCGGCGGCGTGCTGGCGGCTTTCCTCGGCCCCTGGCTGGCCCGCTACAGCCATGCGCTGGCCGAGACGCCCTACCTGGGCAGCTTCTTCGGCCTGGCCGCTGTCTATCTGCTGGCGCTGGTGCTGCTGATCTGGGTGCGCATCGCGCCGGCGCCCCAGACCTCCGAAACCGCCGTCGGACGCCCGCTGCGCGATATCGTGCGCCAGCCCGGCTTCATCCTGGCCGCCACCAGCGCCATGGTCGGCTACGGCGTGATGAACCTGGCCATGACCGCCACGCCGCTGGCCATGGCCGAGGCCGGCCACGCGTTCGACCACGTCGCCACCACCATTCAGTGGCACGTGGTGGCAATGTTTCTGCCCTCCTTCGCGACCGGTCGGCTGACCGCCCGCTTTGGTCCGGTGCGCATGATCGTCACCGGCTGCCTGCTGCTGGCGGCAAGCGTGGCCGTCGCTCAGCTCGAGACCAGCTACGCGACCTTTGT
>DATHXP010000142.1:0-4956 GCA_035459605.1 Halomonas sp.
GACAAATATCAGGGTGGCTTATCAGAAGCTGCTGGAATTCATCGTCTTCCTGAACGTGGCTGCGCTAGCCGGAGTCGTAATCGTCGGCTTCATGTCGCGTCTTCTTGGCTCGCCCTTCAGCTGGTACGACGAGGTCGCGTCCGTGGGGTTGGCCTGGTTGACCTACTACGGCACGGCCTTGGCCGCCGCCAAGGGGGCGCATATCACCTGCCCGAGCATCGTCAACATGGCGCCGCCGAGGATTCGCCTGCCCGTGGCCCTGCTGGCGGAGGCGATCACCATGGCCTTCTTCGTGCTGCTCGGCTACACCGGCTATCAGGTGGTATTGATCCTGGAAGGCTCGACCCTGGTGAGCCTGACCGGCGTCTCGCTGCAGCTGACCCAGTCGGTTATTCCCATCGGTTCGGCGCTGTTCATCATTGCCCAGCTGATGCGCTTGCCCGAAGTGATTGCCAGCGCTCGGGGAGCCGGGTTCATCGATCATGAACTCGAGGAGGCGGGCATTAGTCCCGATGACGCTCGCGAAGACGAAGAGCACAGCACCCACCCGGCGCCCAAGCGGGCCTGACGGATATTCGAAGAACCAGGAGCTACAACAATGATCATTCTATCGATGTTCGTGGGGCTGATAGGGCTGATTTTCATCAACGTGCCGGTGGCCGTGGCGCTCGGCGTTGTCGGCGCCTTGGCGACTATCGCCAGCTTCGGCACCTTTGCCCTGCCCAATATAGGCATGGTGATGTTCGATGGTGCGACCAAGTTTCCACTGATTGCGATTCCGCTGTTCATCCTGGCCGGCGCCATCATGAACGCCTCGAGTATTTCTCGGCGCCTGATCGATCTGGCCATGGCGATGGTGGGATTCATCAAGGGCGGGCTGTCCATGGTCACCATCGGCGCCTCGATCTTTTTTGCCGAGATCTCCGGATCGGCGGTGGCGGGCGTCTCGGCCATCGGCAGCATCCTGATTCCGGCGATGCGCAAGAAGGGCTACTCGAAGGAGTTCTCCGCGGCGATCTCTTCCTCGGCGGCGAGCCTGGCAATCATCCTGCCGCCGTCCATTCCCATGATTCTCTACGCCGTGATGTCCGGCGAGTCCGTGGTCAAGATGTTCATTGCCGGTATCTTCCCGGGACTGCTGGGCGCCATGGGTCTGGCCGCAATGTGCTACTACCTGGCTCGCAAGCACGGCTTTCCCTCTGAGGGAAAGTTCCAGGCCAAGCGGCTCTGGGAGGCCTTCAAGGGGGCCATCTGGGCGCTGCTGATCCCCATCATCATTCTCGGCGGCATCTTCGGCGGCATCGTCACGGCAACCGAGGGCGCCGCGCTGGCGGTGGCGGTGGCCATCTTCATCAGCGCCGTGGTCTATCGCGAGTTCAGCCTGAAGATCTTTTACAAGTCCTGCGTCGATGCGGGTGTCCAGACGGCGGTGGTCATGCTGCTGGTGGCCAGTTCCGCCGTGGTGGGCCTGTATCTCACCGAGACCCAGATCCCACAGCAGATGGCCAACTCCATCAGTGATCTGACGGACAACAAGTACGTCATCCTGGCCCTGCTCAACGTGATCTTTCTGATCCTCGGCATCTTCCTGCACTCCGCCGCGGCCATCATCCTGGTGGTGCCCATCGTGCTGCCCCTGGTGACGGCGGTGGGGATCGATCCGCTACACTTCGGCCTGATCGTGACGCTGAACCTGGCCATCGGCCAGCAGACGCCTCCCGTGGCCAGCGTGCTGATCGCCTCCTGTTCGATCGCTCGCTCGGACATCTGGGCCACGACCCGCACCAACCTGTGGTTCATCGCGGTGCTGTTCCTGATTCTGATGGTCAACACCTACGTGCCGGCCTTTGCTTTGGCCCTGGTTAACTTCGTGTACGGGTAAGCAGCGCCTAGATTCATGGAGGATTTCATGTCCAACGAAAGCGTGGTTTTTGAGCAGCGGGACGGCGTGGCCTGGGTCGGCTTCAACCGCCCGGCGAGCCGCAACGCCATGACCTGGGAGATGTACGACGCCCTGGAAGCCTGCTGCGATCGCCTGGCCGACGACCCCGAGGTGCACGCGGTGGTACTGCACGGCGTGGGCGGCGAGGCCTTCGTCGCCGGCACCGACATCACCCAGTTCGCGCACTTTTCCGAGCCCCGGGACGCGCTGGAGTACGAGCGGCGCATCGAGCGGGTGGTGGGCAAGCTGGAGACGCTTCCCAAGCCGACCATCGCCCTGATCGAGGGGGCCTGCGTGGGCGGCGGCGCGGCCCTGGCGCTGGTCTGCGACTTCCGCTACTGCACGCCGTCGCTGAGGTTCGGCGTGCCTATCGCCAAGACCCTGGGCAATACCCTCTCGACCACCAACGTGTCGCGGCTGATCGACATGCTGGGCGTCGCGCGCACCAAGGAGGTATTAATGCGCGCGCGGCTGCTCGACGCCGAGGCGGCGCGCCAAGCCGGGCTCGTCAACGGTGTCTTCGGGCCGGACGAGATCGTCGACGAGGTGACGGCGCTGGCGGCGGAGTTCGCCAGGTTCGCTCCGCTCACCGTGCAGGCGAGCAAAGCGCTGATCGGGCGCGTGCAGGCGCAGCGGCGGGTCGCGCTCGAGGAGGGCGACGACTGGGTCACCGCCTGCTACATGAGCAACGACTTCAAGGCGGCGGTCGACAAGTTCGTCAACAAGGTGCCTTTTGAATGGACCGGGCGCTAGTCATCACTAACAAGGAGGATGAAGAGCCATGCAGGCACTGCAGAACATGAAGGTGCTGGATGTCTCCCAGATCATGGCGGGGCCCTACTGCACCATGGTGCTGGCCGACATGGGCGCCGAGGTGATCAAGGTCGAGAAGGTCAACGGCGGCGACGACAGCCGCCAGATGGGGCCCTACGTCAACGGCGAGTCGACCTGCTTCTCGCAGATCAACCGCAACAAGAAGAGCATCTCGCTCAACCTGAAAGAGGAAAAAGGCCGCGAAATATTCTACCGCCTGGCTCGTGATGCGGACGTCATCGTCGAAAACTACCGGACCGGTGTAACGCAATCGCTAAAGATCGACTACGCCACCATCAAGGCGATCAATCCGGGCATCGTCTACTGTTCGATCTCCGGCTACGGCCAGACCGGCCCCTACCGTCACCGCGGCGGCTTCGACCTGGTCGCCCAGGGCATGACCGGGCTGATGTCGATGACCGGCGAGAAAGGCCGGCGCCCGCTGAAGACCGGCATCGCGGTCTACGATATCGGCGCCGGCATCACCGCGGTCTATTCGATCCTCGCCGCCTGTATTCACAAGATGAATACGGGGGAGGGACAGCATATCGACATCGCCATCGCCGAGTGCGGGCTGCCCTGGTTCACCTGGGAAATGGCGGCCTACTTCGCCGAAGGCAGGGTGCCGGAGCCGACCGGCTGGCGCCATCGCGTCTCGGCGCCCTATCAGGCGGTCAAGGTCCGGGACGGCTACATCATGCTGGGCTGCGCCAATCAGCGCACCTGGGAGCGCTTCTGCCGCGACGTGCTGGAGCGCGAGGAGCTGATGGCCGACAAGCGCTTTCTCACCAACACCGATCGGGGGCAGCACGTCGAGGAGCTGGAAGCGCTGCTCGAAGCGCTGCTTGCCGAAGGCGACGCCGATTTCTGGCTCGAACGCTGCGACAGGGCCGGCGTCCCGGCGGGGCCGATCAACGACTTCGACCAGGCCATGCGCGACGAACATTATCTGGCCCGCGGCATGGTGCAGGAAGTGGAGCACCCGACGATCGGGCGAATGAAGACCGTCGGCTTTCCCAGCAAGTTCTCGCGCACCCCGGCGCAGATCCGCAGCCCCGCGCCGCTGTTTGCTCAGCATACCGACGAGGTGCTGGCCACCCTGGGAGTCGAGGGTGAGGAGCTCGAGACCCTGAGAGCCGAGGGCTGCATCAAGTAGGCATTTTTTGTCGCGCATATTGAATTCATTATCAAAAATACAAAACTGAGCATGGAGCTACCGTCATGTTGAATCTCGATTTTCACCCCGCCGGCCGCCATTTTCTGCAGATTCCCGGCCCGTCGCCGGTGCCGGATCGCATTCTGCGCGCCATCAGTCTGCCCACCATCAATCACCGCGGGCCAGAGTTCGGCGCTCTGGGGCGCGAGGTTCTCGACAAGGTCAAGCGGGTCTTCAAGACCCGGAATCCGGTGATCATCTACCCCTCCTCGGGCACCGGAGCCTGGGAGGCCGCGCTCGTCAACACCCTGTCGCCGGGTGATCCGGTGCTGATGTTCGAGACCGGCCACTTCGCCACGCTGTGGAACGAGATGGCCCAGCGTCTGGGACTGAAGCCCGAATTCATCGGTCTGCCCGGCTACGAAGGCTGGCGCCACGGCGTGCAGGCCGACATGATCGAGGCGCGGCTCAAGGATGACGTCGATCATCGGATCAAGGCGGTGTGCGTGGTGCACAACGAAACCTCCACCGGCGTCACCAGCGACATCGCCGCGGTGCGCCGCGCCATCGACGCTGCCGGGCATCCGGCGCTGCTGATGGTCGATACCATCTCGGGGCTGGCCAGCGTCGACTACCGTCACGACGACTGGGGCGTGGACGTGACCATTTCGGGGTCGCAAAAGGGCCTGATGATGCCGCCGGGCATCGGCTTCAACGCCGTCTCCGACAAGGCGCTCGCCGCCAGCCAGTCGGCGCGGCTGCCCAAGAGCTTCTGGGCCTGGGATGAGATCATCGAATCCAACAAGAACGGCTACTGGCCCTCGACGCCGAACACCAACCTGCTCTACGGCCTCAAGGAGGCTCTCGACATGCTGCTCGAAGAGGGCCTCGAGCAGGTGTTTGCCCGCCATCGGCGCTGGGCGACGGGAGTGCGCACCGCCGTGGAAGCCTGGGGGCTGGAGATCCAGTGCCTGGACCCGGCGGTCCACTCGCCGGTGCTGACCGGCGTGGCGATGCCCGAGGGGGTCGACGCCGACGCGGTGCG
>DATHXP010000143.1:0-12188 GCA_035459605.1 Halomonas sp.
CCAGCCACAGCAGGCACCAGCACAGGCTGAACAGCCCCAGCGCCACGCGGCTCGGCCAGCCATGGCTGAAGGCACGCAGCCCCGCATGGGACATATCCATGGCCAGCGGTCCCATCAGGCCGGCCCCCACCCCCCAGATACCGAGCGCGACCAGCGGCCAGCGCCACAGCGCGCCCAGACCGGCCAGCGGCGACGGGATCAGCAGCACCAGTACCGCCATGCCGGCTGATGCCAACAGAACAGCCAGCACGCTGCCGGGAGAGGCTTCATCCCGGCTCGCCCCATGGCCTTCACCCTGTCCCGCCCCTGAATAGCTCATGCCCGGCTTCCCATCGCGACTGTGCCTTGCAGTTAAGACGATCTCGACTGCTTTGGCGAACCCTGTCTCCGACGCTGGCGCTGCAGCGGTACCCGCTGGTTTCTGACTTGCCTATTACGCTCCCGATCAGCCATCGCTCGGGCGATCAATACACGCAACCGCCTCACACAGCCGGCGTCTGGTCACGCGTCTTCATGGAGCGGCATGATGCCCGCAGGCTGGTTCGCCAGCACCTTGCGCAGGAAGCCGCGGGTCCGCGGGTCGCGCGGCGCGTTAAACAGCTGCGAAGGCGGCCCCTGCTCGACGATGCGCCCGCCCTCCATGAATATCACGCGATCGGCCACGTCCCGGGCAAAGCCCATCTCGTGGGTCACCACCAGCATGGTCTGCCGCTCCGCGGCAAGCTGCTTCATCAGGCTCAGCACTTCCTCGACCCACTCGGGATCCAGCGACGAGGTGGGCTCGTCGAACAGGATGATATCGGCCCGGGCGGCCATGGCGCGCCCGATGCCGACGCGCTGCTGCTGCCCGCCGGACAGCGAAGCCGGGTAGGCGTCGGCCTTGTCGGCAAGCCCGATGCGCTCGAGAATCTCCCGTGCCCGCGCATGGGCCTTTGGCTTGGGCCAGCGATTCACCACGATCAGCCCCTCGGCGATGTTTTCCAGCGCGGTCTTGTTGGCAAACAGCGCATAGTTCTGGAAGACGAAGGCCGTACGCCGCCTGACCGCAAGAACGGTCCGGGCATCCGCCGCCGTCACCTCAACCTCGAGATCGCCCAGGGTCAGGTGGCCAGCATCGGGGCGCTCCAGAAAGTTGAGACAGCGCAGCAGCGTCGACTTGCCGGTGCCCGAGGGGCCGATCACCACGATGATCTCCCCCTTGGCGATTTCAAGATCGATGCCGTCGAGAATGACGGCATCGCCGAAGCGCTTGACGAGATTGGTCACCCGGATCATCGGCGGTAGGCCTCATTGAGTCGGTATTCCAGCCGCCGCTGACACCAGGCCAGCAGCTCGACGATGGCCCAGTAGATCACCGCCACCACGATGAAGGCCTCGAAATACAGAAAGCTGCCTGACGCCTCTTTCTGCGTCGCTCCCATCAGCTCGGTCACCCCCAGCGTAAAGGCCAGCGAGGTGGCCTTGATCATGTCGATGAAATAGTTCATCAGCGTAGGTACCGCTACTCGCGTGGCCTGGGGCAGCACGATGCGCCGCATCAGCTGGCCGCTGGTCATGCCGATGGACAGCGCGGCCTCGGTCTGGCTGCGATCGACCCCGACGATGGCGGCGCGAATCGACTCGGCCATGTAGGCCGAGAAGTGCAGCGTCAGACCCATGATGGTCGCCGTGATGCCATTGATCGCGGTCAGAAACGCCATGACCTGGGGCAGACCGTAGTAAAACAGGAACAGCTGGACCAGCAGGGGCGTCCCGCGAAAGAACGAGATGAACAGCAGCGTCGCACCGTTCAGCCCCGGAACGCGCAGCACGCGTATCACCGCAAGCCCGGCAGCGAGCACTAGAGCCAGCACCATCCCCGCCGCCGCCATGCCCAGCGTCAAGGGCAGGTAGCGCAGCAGGATCGGCACCAGCTCCAGCATGTAGTTGATGTTGAGCAGGCTCATGACCAGGCATCAGACCCTTACAGAGTGCTGATATCGCTCCCGAACCAGCGCTCGGAAATCTCGCGCAGCCTGCCCGACTCGCGCAGCGCTGCCAGCGCCGCATCGACCTCGTCGCGCAGGGCGCGGTCGGCCTCGGTATCGCGAAACGGCAGCGCGTTGCGCAGCTCGGAGAAGGGCGCGCCGGCAAGCTCCAGCGGCAGCGGCTTTTCCTTGATCACCTGGGTTGCGCTGACCCGATCCATCACGAAGGCATCCACGCGGCCAAGCGCGGTATCCTGCTCGATATTGCTCTCGTAGGTGCGAATATCGATCTCGTCGGCGTAGGGCAGCTCGCGCAGCAGCTGCTCGTAGTTGGAGCCCAGGTTCACCGCCACCTTCTTGCCAACCAGATCCTCAATGCCCTGGATCTCGTCGTTGCCGCGCCGCACGACCACCTGAGCGCCGTCGTAGACGTAGGGCTGGGTGAACAGATACTTCTGCTCGCGCTCGTCGGTGATGGTGATCTGGTTGGCAATGGTGTCGATTCGCCCCGACTCGAGCATGCCAAACAGCCCCGAGAAGCTGGCCGTGACAAACTCGACGTCGGTATCCAGCTGTTCGGCCACAGCGCGCATCACATCGACTTCGAAGCCTTGCAGCACGTCCTTCTCCACAAAGGTGAAGGGAAAATAGCCGCCCGACATGCCGACCTTGAGCGCTTCGTCATCGGCGTGAGCAGCGCCCGCCAGCGCAAGCGCGCCGGCGGCCAGCAGGGGGAGTATGCCAAAGGTGTGTCGCATAGGGAGTCTCCATGAGAATGAGGCATTCAAATATAACTTTATGGAATATATAACTGGCCTACATATTCCAAACAGACGCCTACAATAAGGAAAAAAGTCGCCGCCGCCAATGGAAAACTCACTCGATGCACGCTGCTGGCCGGGGAAGGCGCGCGCTCGGGCACGGCTCACCCGGAGAATTCACAGAAAGCTGGGATGGGTCTGTGGATAACCGCTGGAAAGCCTGCTCTTGCTCCGGTGCTATCGGCCTCCGGCAGCGCTGATCATTTCTTGATCAGCCCGCCCGGCCTGCCCGGCGCGTAATACTCCGCCCCGCTCGGGCGCTGCCGGGCTTGGCACACTCCTGCAGGCGCCGCATCCAAGGCAGGCCAGAGCGGAGTTGCCAAGCGCGCGGCTCAGTCGTCGCCGCTGCGGTAGCGATGATAGTCCAGGGGATTCCACACGCGCTCGCTCAGGGACTCACGCTCCGGCACCGGCGGCGTGCCGTTGAGCAGCAGCTTCGCCGCCGCCAGCTCGCGCTTGGCCTCCTGCTTGTCCTGATACATGAATTCATCCGACGCCGCGTCGGGAGCCAGCGTGACCTTTTCTTCCAGATCGGCAATCACCATTTCCTGGTGCGCCTTCAGCGCCAGGCGGGCTTCGCTGATCCAGGACTCCTCCAAGTGCTGGTTATGATCGGCCAGCGTGCTGTACTCGGCATAGATGTCGCGATATATCTGGCAGGCGGTGGCGCGGGCATCCAGGCTGGCCGCCTCGAGATCGCGCACGGTCAGCTCTTCTTCTGCCAAGGGCTGGGTGCGCAGCGGGCCGCCGAGGCGGGTGCGCTCGCGATAGTACGGGTACATGCTTTGAATCACGCTGCTGACGGGCAGCGTGCCTTCGCCCTCGGCGTCGACGCCCTTAGGCTGTACGCCTTGAATCGCGATGCGCACCGATTCGGGCCGGGTCACCTCCTTGGGCGGCAGCATGCCGTGGCGCAGCATTTCGCGGATGCCCGTGCCGGAGATGTTGAGACGGTAGCGCTGGTCGTGCGGGCAGCTCTGTTCGGTGGCGTGGTTTGCACAGCGCGTGCAGTAGAACACTTCGTGGAACAGCCGCACGTCGATGCCCAGCTCGGCGGGCGGATACTCATCGAACACCGTGTGGCTGGCGTACTTGTCGTAGAAGCTGCCGATCCCGGCGTGGTCGCGCCCGATCAGCGCATGGGTGCAGCCGTAGTTCTTCATGATCAGAGCATGCAGGATGGTCTCGCGCGGGCCGGCAAAGATATAGGTGACCCGCAGCGGCGACAGCACGGCGCGGTCCCTGGGATAGTACGTATCCAGCACGCTGCGATAGGCCAGCATGCGGTACTCATGGCGCACGTATTCGCGCTTGGCCATTTCCACCAGCGGCTGCAGAAACAGCCCGTCGACTTCTTCAAGGGCGTTTTTATGGATGTATTCGTGGCCCCGGTGCAAGGGGTTGGCACCGGTGATAAAGCCGGCCACCGAACCGAACTGCTTTTCTTCGTAGAACAGTCGCCAGGTGTCTTTCGGCTCCCGCCTCAGCTTCTCGAACGGCCCCCAGTCGGCGCGCTGCAACAGCCTTAGCGGCCCACCCAGCGAGGTGTCACCCATGCGGCGGAAGATGGAGTCCACGCCGGGGTGGCTGCGGTCGGTGGTGCCAAACAGCTGCTGCGCGCGCTCCTCCTTGTCGTACTCGAACAGATCCTCAATGGTCAGTATCGCTACGGGCTCGTTGCGATAGTCGCTAAGAGCGACCTCGTCGCCGACGGACAGCGCCTCGATGACGCCGCCGTTGCGCTTGCCGACAGGGGCAAAGCTGAGCGGCACCGGCCAGATGGTACCGTTGCTGAGCCGGCCTTCGGTCAGCACAGCAGTATAATCGGCCTGATTCATGAAGCCGGTATTGGGCGACAGTACGCCGGTGGCTATCATTTCAATGGTGATGACGGCCTCAAGATCCACGCGGATTGAAGGCAGCGTTCTTGCGTACTCGATGGCCTCGGCCCGCTCATTGTCCGGCACTACCTGGTTGACAAGCACGCCACCGTGCGGCTGCTGTGGGTAATTCTCGAACGTTAAGATTCTGGTCATTGTAATTACCTATCCTTGTTGGAATTAAATAGGCAACAAGTGTTGTTTTAACGGCGGCATCGCCGACGCCACCTGCGATTTAAGATATCAAAGGCATATATAATAGCGACTGATATTCCACTAAAGAATTAATGGCTCTGTAGCCGCCCATGACGCCCTCGGCGCCCGCCTTCTGGCTGGCGCCAGCCGCCGTCGCACCGGCTGACAGCCGCTGAACGTCGCGCTAGAGTGCGGGCTCGTTTATTTAAGGAACTTCCATGCAGCCACTTCGCAGCCTTGATGATTTCTTCCAGCGCACCGGTGCCGCGCTCCATCTGTATCACCTGGGGCGCCGCATTGAGCCCTGCCCCCTGGAAACGCTGGCGGCGCTGGAATCCGGCAGCGCTCCCTGGCCGCAGCCGTGGCAGGGCACGGCGAGACTGGCGCTGATATTTCGGATTGGCGATCTTGCCGATCCGCTGATCTGGTTTCTGGCGCTGCCGCTGGATGAGCAGGGCCAGCTCGACCCGGCCCCCAGAGACGCCTTCCTCCAGCGCCTGCTGGAAACGCTGGGCCATAACGTTCAGACCCTGGACCGCCATGACGCCGCAAGCGTCGACAACCTGATGCAGGACAACCCGCTGGCCTTCACGCCATCGCTGCCGTTCAAGGCGGTACTGCACGCCATGGCCAGCCGCGACCTGGGGCGGGCGGCCAGCCAGCACCTGGAGCCGGCAGAGGCCTACCTGGAAGGCCAGCAGCCGCTGGACTGGAGAGCGCTGGGCCTGCAGGGGCTCGCCGACTTCGCCGTGCGCATGGATAGCCGGCAGTCCCGACGCCTGGCCGACAGGCTACCCGAGCTGCCGGCAGAGGTGCTGACGTCGCTATGCTATTGTCTGGAGCACGTCAGCATTGACGAGCCCCTGGCCAGATCGCTCCGACAGCGCGGCGAACGGGCCGCCGCGGCCGGCGACATCGAAGTACTCAGCGCCTGCGTGCGGGCCATCGGCGGCGCAAGCAGCGCCACTGCCGGCGACTGGTTTGACGCGCTGCTCAGCGCCCCTCAGGGTCCGGGTCCGGATCTGCTCGCCGCCATGGCGGGGCGCGGCTGGCGGCTGCTGGAAGACGCCGAACGACTGCCGCTATTCCTGGCACGCCTGGCCCAGGAGCCGCGCGCAGACTTTATCGCCGTGGTAAAAGATATTGCGCTGATTCCCAGGCTGCGCCTGCCGGTGCTGATGCTGCTCAGGGACGCGCCCCCGGACTCACCGATTGGGCGCCGGCTTGCCGTTCTGACCCGGCCCGACGGGCAGCAGAAATGAGCGGCATGATCGTCAAGTATCTGGAGAAAAGCGCCATCCACAACCGCCGGGGCCATGCACGCCTAAAGGTTAACAAGAAAGCATCAGCTAATTGGTCTGCGGGGGTGGCAAATGGCCAGCGACAGCCTCACAATCTGCGCC
The DNA here is from genome assembly GCA_035459605.1 of Halomonas sp. Taxonomy (GTDB): domain Bacteria; phylum Pseudomonadota; class Gammaproteobacteria; order Pseudomonadales; family Halomonadaceae; genus Halomonas. Next base: position 6,267 of record DATHXP010000143.1, read on the forward strand.
ACCGGAGGAGGTGACCGCCCATGTTTCTCGACAATCGCCAGGTGGCGATGGACAACGTACTCGAAGCGCTGGCCGACAGCATTGATTACTATCAGGATAATCTGGAGCGTCTGCAGCCAGAGCTGAAAGAGGTAATGGAGCCCTACTTTGAAGAGCGCGCACAGTCCATGCGCAAGCTCCAGGGCATGGCGCGCAAGTATCTGGGCTTGCTGCCGCGCGATGCCGACGTCGAGCGGGATGATTACATGCGGCTGTGGAGTCGCCTCAAGAGCTTCGTCAGCAGCGACAGCCAGGTGCTGATCAACGAGCTGCTGGAGCAGGAGCGGGTCCTGATGCAGGCCCTCTCGACGCTGTTCACCCACCCGCTGCCCAACTCGGTGGAGCCGGTCATCGAGAGCTGCTGGCTGAACTGCCGCGGCCTGATACGCGAACTCTACGCGCTGCAGAAAGAAGTCTCTCGCCGGTCTCGCCCCCGGGGGCGAGACCGACGCAGGCGCTGAGCGCTACCACGCTTTCCTGGCGCATCGATGACGTCATTGGCAACCCCGCCGGCCGCGTCGGACTCAAGCGCTTCTTCCCCGGCGTCGAAAGCGTTACGCTCCAGCGGGATCTCGATCAGCTCCCGGGGGCCCAGGAAGCGCGGCTTGCGCTGCCACAGGTACAGATCGCCCAGCGTTGCCACGCGCGCGACCCACTCCCGGGCGCGCAGCTCCAGCACGCTGCGCCGCACGCTCTCCTCCGGGGCGGCACAGCCCTGGGCCTTGATGCCCATGGCATCGGCGATGACCAGCGCGCGCGGCAGGTGCCACGCCTGGGTAATCAGCAGCGCCTCTTTCACGCCAAAGACCTGGCGGGCCCGAGCGACGGTATCAAAGGTGCTGAAGCCGGCATAGTCCAGCGTCAACGCGGCGTCGGCCACGCCGCGTTCGCGCAGATCGCGCCACATCACAATCGGCTCATTGTAGTAGCGCGTGCTGTTGTCGCCGGACAGCAGCAGATGCGCCACCCGCTCCTCTTGCACCAGCTGGCTCGCTGCCTGCATGCGCCCCTCGAAATGCGGATTCCTGCCGCCGCCGCGGGTCCAGCGCGAGGTGCCAAAGACAATGCCGACCCGTTCGACGGGGCACTCCGCCACGGTGCCGTGGATGCGCTCGCGGGTTACCGCCAAGACCCACAGATTGACGCCCACCACAAAAAGTATCGCCAGGAGGAACATCCCTCCCAGCGATAGCATGAGTACATACAGGTGTCGCTGCCGAATCCAGGGCATCAGCCTTTTCGCCTAGAGCCTCGCCGTCCAGACTAAAACTTCTTGCCTAGAACATGCCTAATTCGAGTTTTGCCTCGTCGCTCATCATCTCACGACTCCAGGGGGGATTAAAAACAATCTCGGTATGCACCTTGCTGATCTGCGGCGCGCCGAGCACCTTGCTGCGCGCATCGGCGGCGATCACTTCGCCCATGCCGCAGCCCGGCGCGGTCAGGGTCATGCGAATGGTTACGATGCGCTCGCCGCTCAGCAGGCGCTCGATACGGCATCCGTAGACCAGCCCCAGATCCACAATATTGACCGGGATTTCAGGGTCATAGCAGGTGCGCAGCTGGTCCCAGACAAACTGCTCGATCTCTTCTTCGCTGGCGTCTTCCGCCAGCGTCTGGACCGGCACAGGCTCCAGGCCCAGCGCATCCAGGTTGCGCCCCTCGACCAGATACAGCCGCCCCTCATGGATCACGCTGACCGAGCTGCCCTTGGCTTGCATTACGCTGACCTCGGCGTCTTCGTCAAGCGTGATGGTCTTGCCAAAAGGCACCGAGATCACCTCGACGTTGCGCTGCAGGGGCAGCTGCTGCCCTTTGGTCAAACCGGCAATCGCTTCTTGATTACTCATCGCTTTGTTTACTCATAAAACAGCCTCACCGTCACCGCAGCATGCCCAATACGTGCTCCAGCCCCTCGATAAAGACATCGATCTCCTCGGGCGTATTGTAGGCGGCAAAGGAGGCCCGGCAGGTAGACTCAACGCCAAAAGCTTCCATCAGCGGCTGGGCACAGTGGTGTCCGGTGCGAATCGCCACGCCGAGCTGGTCGATCAGCAGGCCGATATCCTGGGCGTGGGCGCCGTCGACCACAAACGACAGCACGCCGGCCTTGTTGGGCGAAGTGCCGAGCACACGCAGGCCGTCGATTGACGCCACGCCTTCGCTGGCATGGGCCAGCAGGCGCGCCTCCCAGGCGCCGATATGCTCAAGCCCGATCTCGGAGATCCAGCTCAGCGCGCGCCCCAGGGCAATCACCTCGGCGATCGCCGGGGTGCCCGCCTCGAACTTGTGGGGAATGTCGGCAAAGGTGCTGGGCACCTCCAGGGAGACGGTGCGAATCATCTCGCCGCCGCCCTGCCACGGCGGCATGGCCTCCAGCAGCTCGGCGCGGCCATAGAGCACGCCCGCGCCCGTCGGCCCGTAGGCCTTGTGCCCCGAGAACGCGTAGAAATCGACGTCCAGCGCCTGCACGTCCACGCTCATGTGCGGTATGGCCTGGGCCCCGTCCACCAGAATCAACGCGCCCTGCTCGTGAGCGAGGTTGGCCATGGCAGCCACCGGATTGATGGTGCCAAAGGCGTTGGAAACATGATTGACGGCCACCAGCCGAGTGCGCGCAGTGAGCAGGTCCGCGTAGGCCGCCTGGTCGAGCACGCCGCGCTCGTCTACCGGGATCACCTTGATGGTGAAGCCTCGCTCGGCGGCCAGCAGCTGCCAGGGCACGATGTTGGAGTGGTGCTCCAGCCGCGAGATCAGCACCTCATCGCCCGGCCCCAGATTGGCCCGCCCCCAGCTGCCCGCCACCAGGTTGATGGCCTCGGTGGTGCCGCGGGTGAAGATCACCTCGCGGCTGTCGGCGGCGTTGATGAAGTCGCGCACGATCCCGCGCGCGCCTTCAAACGCCTCGGTCGCCTCGTCGGCCAGCGTATGCAGGCCGCGGTGAATATTGGCATTGAAACGCCGATAGTAGGCGTCGAACACCTCGATCACCGGCGTCGGCGTCTGGGACGTCGCGGCGTTGTCGAGATACACCAGCGGCTTGCCGTGAACTTCCCGATCGAGTATCGGGAAGTCCTTGCGCACGCGAGCCACGTCCAGCAGCAGATCGCTGAAATCAGCCATGGCTCACTCCTCGTTCAGGGCGACGGCCGTCTCGACCAGGCCGGCCAGGTGGAAGCGCTCGGGCAGCTTGCCCGCCACCGCCAGCTCCACGCGCTCGGCAATCGCATCCAGGCCGACCTGCTCCATCACCTCCCCGGCAAAGGCCAGGGTCAGCAGGCCGCGCGCGGTCATCTCGTCGATGCCCCGGGCGCGCAGGGCGAACACGGCCTCTTCGTCCAGCTGCCCGGTGGTGGCGCCGTGGGCGCACTCGACGTCGTCGTCGTAAATCTCGAGCTCGGGCTTGGTGTCGATCTCGGCGCGATCCGACAGCAGCAGGTTGGCGCTGTGCTGCTCGGCAGACACCTTCTTGCTGCCGCGCTTGACGACCACCTTGCTGTTGTAAACGCCGTGGGCCCGGTCGTCGAGAATGCCCTTGTAGTTCTCCCACGAGCGCACCCGCGGCGAGTTGTGGTTGGCCAGGGTGTGGTTGTCCACGTGCTGGCGTCCACGGGCGTGGAAAAGCCCCTGGTAGACCACCTCGGCGCCTTCACCGTTGAGCTCGCTGACCAGATCGTTGCGCACCAGGCCGCCGCCCAGGCACAGGTTGAAGGAGGTAAAGCGGCTGTCGCGCTTCAGCTCGATATGCAGGCTGGCGATGTGGCGGTCCTGCTCCGGCGCCTCGAGCAGCTTGTAGTGGGTCAGGATGGCGCCGCGGTCGAGCATGATTTCCTCGACCAGGTTGGTGAAGTTGGCCGCCTCGGCGTCCCCGGCGTGGTGCTCGATCACCGTCGCCTCGCTGCGACCGCCGGCTTCGATCAGAATGCGCGGGTGGCTCATCACCGCCTGCTCGCCGGCGCGCGACAGGAACTGCAGCACGATGGGCTTTTCCACCACCGTGCGCGGCGCCAGGCGCAGCACGGCGCCCTCCTCCATGAAGGCCGTGTTGAGCGCAGCAAACGACGAGAACTCGACGCCGGTGAGGCGCCCCAGGGGGCCGCCCACGGCCTCGTGGTTGTCCGCCAGCGCCTGGGAGAGCGGCAGCAGCTGCACGCCCTCGGGCAGATCGGCCAGATCCGACAGCCTGGGCGCAAAGATACCGTCGACAAAGGTCAGCCGGTGCGCATCCAGCGGCAGCCCGAGGGTGGCCGCGGTGGCCGGGGAAAACTCGGCATCCTCGGCCAGGGCGAAGTCGCTGCGGGCAATACCGCGCACGTCGGTGTATTTCCACTCCTCAATGCGCCGATGGGGAAAGCCCAAGGCTTCAAAGCGCGCCGCGCCGGCCTGACGCCGGGCGGCGATCCAGCTCGGCTCCGGCCCCCGGCTGGCCGAGCGCTCGCTCAGCCGGTCGAGAAAGCGTTTGACGTCGTCGTTCATGCCGCAGCCTCCTCAAGCACCCAGTCGTAGCCGCGCGCTTCAAGCTCAAGCGCCAGGTCGGCGTCGCCGCTCTTGGCAATGCGGCCATCGACCAGCACGTGCACGCGGTCCGGCACGATGTAGTCGAGCAGGCGCTGATAGTGCGTCACCAGCAGCATGCCGCGCTCTTCGCTGCGCAGCGAGTTGACCCCGTCGGCCACCACCCGCATGGCGTCGATATCCAGCCCCGAGTCGATCTCGTCGAGCATCGCCAGGCGCGGCTCGAGCACCAGCATCTGCAGAATCTCGTTGCGCTTCTTCTCGCCGCCGGAGAACCCTTCGTTGACCGCGCGCTGCAGGAAGCTGGCGTCTATCTTCATCGCCGCCGCCTTTTCCCTGACCAGCTTCATGAACTCGGGCGCCGGCATCTCGCCCAGACCCTGGGCCTCGCGCTTGGCGTTGAGCGCAGCCTTGAGCAGATAGATGTTCTTGACCCCCGGGATCTCCACCGGGTACTGGAAGCCGAGCAGCAGGCCCGCACGGGCGCGCTCCTCGATGTCCATTTCAAACACGTTGCGGCCTTCGTAGGTCACCGTGCCGCCGGTGACCTCGTACTCTTCCTTGCCGGCGATCACCGCCGACAGCGTCGACTTCCCCGAGCCGTTGGGCCCCATGACGGCGTGCACCTCGCCGGCATTGATGGTCAGCGACAGCCCCTTGAGAATTTCGTTACCTTCCACCGATACGTGCAGGTCTTTGACTTCGAGCATGTTGATTACCTTTCGATTCTGGCGAGCCGCCCTGGCGACCCGAAAATGACTCTTTACTTCGCACCCAAGACGCGTCATGAGCGATGCGCAGCTGCTTCTCTTAGCCCACCGCGCCTTCAAGGGTGACGTTGAGCAGCGCCTCGGCCTCCACGGCAAACTCCATCGGCAGCTCCTGAAAGACATCCTTGCAGAAGCCGTTGACGATCATGCTCACCGCGTCTTCCTCGGAAATGCCCCGGCTGCGGCAGTAGAACAGCTGGTCTTCGCCGATCTTGGAGGTGGTCGCCTCGTGCTCGACCTGGGCCGTGCTGTTGCCGATCTCCATGTAGGGGAAGGTGTGCGCGCCGCACTGATCGCCGATCAGCAGGGAGTCACACTCGGTGAAGTTGCGCGCGCCCTTGGCCCGCGGGCCGACCTTGACCAGGCCGCGATAGGCCTGCTCGGCACGACCGGCGGAAATCCCCTTGGAGACGATGGTGGAGCGCGTGCCCTCGCCGATATGCACCATCTTGGTGCCGGTATCTGCCTGCTGGCGACCGTTGGTCACCGCCACCGAGTAGAACTCGCCGATGCTATCCTTGCCGCGCAGCACGCAAGAGGGGTACTTCCAGGTGATCGCCGAGCCGGTCTCGACTTGAGTCCAGCTGATGCGCGAGCG
>DATHXP010000144.1:0-1694 GCA_035459605.1 Halomonas sp.
ATCAGGCCATGGCCAATCTGGCGCTGCTCGACGCCGCGCAGGAGAAAGCGCTGCTCAACCGCCTGGCCCGCTACCCGGAGGCCGTGGAACACGCCGCCGCCTCGCGCGAGCCCCAGCAGATCGCCCAGTACCTCCAGGACCTGGCCGCCGACTTTCACACCTGCTACAACGCCATCAGGGTAATGGTCGACGACAGCGCCCGGCGCAACGCCCGCCTGGCACTGGGGCTGGCCACGCGCCAGGTGCTGCGCAACGGCCTCGACCTGATGGGCGTCAGCGCGCCAGAGGAAATGTAGGGCATGGCCAGACGCAAGCAGTCCAGCGCAAAACCGGCGCCCCGCAAGCGAGGTGCCACCCGCACCCGCAAGTCCCGCGCCGCCAGGCCCAACCCGCGCATTCCCGGCTGGCTGTGGCTGCTGGTCGGCCTGGTCGCCGGTTTTCTGGCTTCCCAGCATCAGCACGGCAGCGCCCCCTGGCAGGACGGCAGCCGGACCGTTGCGGTGATTCCGGCGACCCCATCCGACGCCACGGCCGGCAGCGCCCAGGACAGCAAGGAGAGCGGGCCGACAACGCCCACCTTCGAGTTCTATACCCTGCTGCCGGAAACCGAGGTCATCGCGCCGGGCAACGCGATGCCGACCTCCACGGCCACCCCGCCGCCGCCGCAGCCTGCCGATGGCGACACGCCGGCCGATACTCGCCCCGGGGTATCGGACAGCGACCCGATCGCCCAGATCATCGCCGCCAATACCACCGCCAAGTCAACCAGCCCGGCGACTGCTACGCCCGCGGCCACCCGGACCGAGACGTCTCGCCAGCGCACGCCTGAAAGCAGCGGCCAGCGCTACATGCTGCAGGCGGCCTCGTTTCGCGAGCGCGGCGACGCCAGCGAGCTGTCCCGGCGGCTCGGCAACTTCGGTCTGCAGACCAAGATCAGCGAAGTTCACACCGATGACGGCGCCACCTGGCATCGCGTTCAGTCCGGCCCCTACAGCGACCGCCGCGAGGTCGACCGCGCCCGGGACCTGATGGCCACGCGCGGCATCACCCCGCTGCTGATCCAGCTGCAGAACTGATGGCCAGAGCTGACGGCGCCGGTTGAATTTTCCACTTTCTGCCCGCACTTACTCACCAGCGCCTAGCGTGGCGTCGCTTTTACGTGCGGCGCCAAAAGTCATCGGAAGCCTTATCTCTTGAATTCAGGCTTCCACAAGGAGTTTCTCCATGACCACGATTGTATCCGTGCGTCGCGGCGATCGGGTGGCACTCGCCGGCGACGGCCAGGTGTCGCTTGGCAACACCGTCATGAAAGGCAACGCTAGCAAGGTGCGGCGCCTCTATCGCGGCCAGGTGCTGGCCGGTTTCGCCGGCGCCACCGCCGACGCCTTCACGCTGTTCGAGCGCTTCGAAGCCCAGCTGGAAAAATACCAGGGCAACCTGGTCAAGTCCGCCGTGGAGCTGGCCAAGGACTGGCGTACCGACCGCGCGCTGCGCCGCCTGGAGGCACTGCTGGCCGTGGCTGACGCAAATGCCTCGCTGATCATCACCGGCAACGGCGACGTGGTGGAGCCCGAACGCGGCATCATCGCCATCGGCTCGGGGGGCAACTTTGCACTTGCCGCCGCCCGTGCACTGCTCGAGAACACCGACTTGTCGGCACGTGAAATCACCGAGAAATCGCTTGAGATCGCCGC
>DATHXP010000145.1:0-18036 GCA_035459605.1 Halomonas sp.
GGAACACCGAAGGTGAGATCGGCAAGCGCCGGCGGCGCCGGGACCCGGTCGTCGCTACCCGTCAGTGCCCCATCCAGGGCATCGAAGCCAAAGGCCAGGTCGTCCACGCGATGGGCCAGCAGCCCAGGGGTGTCCAGGGTAGAGGAGAGCGGCACAATTTGGCTTCCCGGCCAGCGCCCGGCGGTGGTCTTGAGCGCTGCGACTCCGGTCATCGAGGCGGGAATGCGCACCGAACCTGCGGTATCGGTACCAAAGGCCAGGCTCGCGGTTCCCCCGACCAATGACACCCCCGCACCGGAGCTGGAGCCGCCCGGAATGCGATGGGTCTGAAGATCCCAGGGGTTGCGAGGCGTGCCCCAGTGGGCATTGGTCCCGAGCCCGCCGAAGGCAAACTCCACCGTATGGGTCTTGCCCATCACACTGGGCAGCTGGGCGAGCAGGGCGGCGACCAGAGGGCCGGCCTGTTCCCACTGCTGGGGGAGCCGCTGGGTCGAGCCGGCATGGGTCGGCAGGCCCGGCACCGCATACAGATCCTTGAGCGAAACGGGAATGCCCATCAGGGCTCCAGCATCTCCACCTTGGCGGATCACGCTGTCGATGGCCTGGGCGTGGGTCAGTGCGGCCTCGCCGTTCCAGGTCAGGTAGGCATGGTCATGCTCCCCGCGGGAGCGATGGGCTTCCAGTGAGGCCTCTGCCAAGGCAGTGGCAGTGAGCTTGCCGCTGCGAAGCGCGGCGTACTGCTCGCGGAGTGAGAGCTTGAGGGGAGAGTCGGTCATGGTTGCATTTCCTTGGGTCAGTTACGAATCTCGAAGATCGCTTCGACTTCGGCGGCGGCGTTGCCGAGTAAGCAGCTGTTCGACGGAGTGCGCCAAGGCACGTACCGCGACCTCGGCATCTTCACGTTCGATGTGTTCATCAGGGTGATGACTGATGCCCGCACGGCAGGGGGTGAAGAGCATGGCCGTGGGGCAGAGGTGAGCCAGATGGATGGCATCATGAAAGGCGCCGGATACGAGCTTTGGCGCCTGTGGAGAGTAGATCTTTACGGCCTCGTCGAGCACGCTGATCAGGTGGCTGTCGAAGGCCACCGGATCCACCCGCGAGGTTGCTTCCAGGTGAACTTTACAGCCGGCCCACTCCTGTTCAGCTAGCTGGTGAAAGGCTGAATCCAGCGCCTCAAGCACCGCCGAATCGGGGTGGCGAAGGTCGATGGAAAAGCGGGCCAGCTGGGCGATGGTGTTCACCGAATTTGGCGATACCGCAAACTTGCCGATGGTGAAGCGCACCTGGTCGTCGTGGCTCGCCACTGCCTCATTCAAAGCGTTGATCAGGGCGTGTGCGCCCATAAAAGCATCGCGACGCGATGTGGCTGGTGTGGTGCCGGCGTGATTGGCCTGGCCGCTGACCTCCACCTCATACCAGTGGACGCCCTGGATGCCGGTGACGACACAGACGGGAGCCCCTTTCTCCTCCAGCACGGGCCCCTGCTCGATATGCAGCTCCAGGAAGACATAGGGCACAACTGGCGCAGGCCGAAATTCGGCACCATGGGTCTCTAGCAGCGCCAGGCACTCGGTCAGCGCCTCCTTGAAGGTGGTTCCGTCATCGTCCTGAGCGGCGAGGATCGTCTCGGCATCGTGACGACCGGCAAACCATGAGGAGCCGGAAGCCCCGGGCGCGAAACGTGCGCCTTCTTCATTAGTCCAGGAAACCACCTCGACTGGCCGTTCGTGAGCCACCTGCTGCTCCGACAGGGTGCGCAACACAGCAAGGCCGGCCACCACCCCCAAGGTGCCGTCGTAGGCACCGGCGCGAGGCTGGCTGTCGAGGTGGCTACCGATCAGCAGCGGGGGCAGCGAGGGGTCCTGCCCTTCCCGTCGCAGGAAGACGTTGCCCATGGCATCGTAGTGGGCGCTGCAGCCGAGGGCCTTGCCTTGCTCCATCAGCCAAAGCCGAGCTCGGTTATCCGCATCTCCCAGGGTCAGGCGGCGCAGGCCACCGCCCTGCAAGGCGCCAATTCGGGCCTGATCCATAAGGTCGGACCAGAAGCGTTCGCCATCTAGCTGCCCGCCGAGTGGTATCCGATTGGTCATCGATCGGTCTCCTCAGTAAACCAGCGTTGGCAGCCAGGTGCTGAGCCAGGGCACATAGGTGATGATCACCAGGGCCAGCAGCATCAGGCCAATCAGTGGCAGACAGGCCTTGAATACTTCCTGAAGCGACATCTTGGAGATGGACATGGCCACAAAGAGGTTGAGACCCACCGGGGGGGTGATCATACCTACCGAAAAGTTGACCAGAGTGATGACGCCAAAATGCACCGGGTCGACGCCTACCTGAGCGGCAATTGGTTGCAGCAGTGGTGAGAGCACGATGATCGCCGAGGCGCTGTCGAGGAAAAAGCCGGCGACGATCATCACCACGTTGAACAGCCCCATGACCAGGAAAGGATCGTCGGTCAGCGATAGCACCTGATTGGTCAGCTGGGTCGGGGTGCCTGTAATTGCCAGCAGCCATGAGAAAGCCGATGCACCAGCGGTGATCAGCAGCAAGGTGGCTGAGGTAAGTCCCGAGCTACGCAGAGTGCTGACCAGCTCAGCTAAGTTAATAGTGCGATAAATGACAGCGCCAACGAACAGCCCGTACACGCATGCGACGGCCGCAGATTCTGTTGGGGTGAATACACCGCTATAGATGCCGCCCAACAATATTACAGGAAGCCCCAGGCCCCAGGCCGCCTGCTTGACTGCCACACTAATCTCAGCAAAAGTTGGGAAGGGAGCGCGTGCATAGCCTTTAAAGGAAGCATAAATAATGCAGTATGCAATCAGCAGCGAGGCGATCAGAAAGGCAGGCAGCAGGCCGGCTGCAAACAGCCGTCCTACAGATGTGCCGGTTACTGATCCATAGATTATCAGTGCAATGCTGGGCGGTACGATAGGACCCAGCGTACCAGCGGTTGCGATTATTCCGATGGAAAAGAGCTTGCTGTAGCCGGCGGCTACCAGTGCCGGAAACATGATCGTGCCGATGGCCACGACAGTGGCTGGACTCGAGCCGGAGATGGAGCCAAAGAACAGACAGGAAAGCACGGTGGCCGCGGCCAGCCCCCCTGGCACCCATCCCACTAGCGCCTTGGCCAGGTTGATCAACCGATCTGATAGCCCGCCTATTCTCATAAGTTCTGCGGCAAGAATGAAAAAAGGGATGGCCATCAATGAAAAATTGTTCATGCCAGTGAACATGCGCATCGGAACGATGACAGGGCTGGCAGTGCCGAAGAACTCAATGACAATGAAGACCGCAAAGGCTAGGGCTGCAAATATTGGTAAGCCCAGCAGCAATACAGCAAAGAAGACGGGCAATAGCGCCGTTATCATGAAAAGCTCCTGTTATTGTACAAACTGGATCATGCGAGCTTGTCTGCCCCGGCGGCCAACTCTTCAGCATGGCTCCTCGGGGGCTCGGTCCATGCTAGGTAGATGACTCGGATATATCTCAGGATCAGCAAGATACCCGAGATGCCAATTGGTAGGTAGAACCAAGCCATGGGTAAGCGAAGTGCAGCGGTCAGCTGGCCTCTCCCTAATGTATTGAAAAATAAAAAGAAGCCATAATAGACTAAAAAACCGGCGAAGCTAATGCCGAGCACGGCGGTAATGATATGCAGCCAGCGATTGACAGCGGGCGGCGCGATTGCGTTTATCACATCAACTGATATATGGACTCCGTAGCGTACGCCCATGCTGGCGCCGACGAAGCTCATGCAGATAATGGAGTAGATAACAACCTCTTCAGCCCAGAAGAGTGAGCTGTTAAAACCGTATCGATATACGACCTGGATAGTAGTGATAATGGTCGCGATCGACATGAACGCGACCATTGCTACACTCTCCAGGCGATCAATAAGGGTATTGAACGCCTTGAACATGCATTAATCCTTAGTATTCAATGCCAACTTCGTCGTAGACCTTGTGAAGAAGGTCGGTGGTCACAATGTCCTCGTATTCCGCATGCACCGGCAGGCTGGCCTTGATGAAAGCCTCCTGCGCCTCGGGAGTGATTTCGGTGATAGCAATCTCGTCCTCAATCTCCTTGAGAATCCTGCTTTCGTCTTCCAAAGTCAGTTTGCGAGCGGTCTCGCGACCGTTATCGAAAGCTTCGAGCATGATCTGTTGAAGATCCTCGGGCAGCGAATCCCAGGAGTTTTGATTGATGACTGCTGCATAGCCGTGATACGCGTGGCTGGTCAGAGACAGATAGTCCTGCACTTCGTGGAAGCGCATGGTGTAGATGTTAGCCAGCGGGTTCTCCTGGCCTTCCACGACGCCCTGCTGTAGACCGTTATAGACTTCCGTAAAAGCCATGGCCGTGGCGTTGGCACCAAGATTTTCGTATGTGGAGATGATGATCGGAGACTGCATGGTGCGCATCCGAATCGCCTCTAGATCTTCGGGGCCGTTGATGGGGCGGACATTGTTGGTCATATGACGGAAGCCGGCACCCCAGAAGTTGACGCCATACATGTTGTCGTCATCCAGGGTGTCAAGGATTTCGCGACCTACATCGCCGTCGAGTACCTTGACCATAGTGTCGTAGTCGGCAAGCAGGAAGGGCAGGTCGAGGATTTGCATGCGCGGCTCGAAGTTGCCGAGTGTGGCCGTGGGCGGGATGCCGATATCAACCAGTCCCATCTGGATCTGCTCGATGATTTCAACGTCGCCGCCGACCTGGGCTGCAGGCAATACATCGATTTGAATGCGACCTTCAGATTTCTCTTCAACTTCTTCCTTGAAGCGCAATGCTGCCTGACCGTTAGGGGTCTCTTCAATCAGGACGTGGGCGAAGCTGAATGTATAGTCGGCGGCTTGGGCCTGGCTCATACCGAAAGACGCAGCGGCAATCGCTGCAGCCAGAGATATCTTGGTTAGTTTGCTCTTCATTGTTAGCACCTTGCTGAATTGGTGATGTGCATTATCGCGTGATGTTCGACACCGGTCTGATTCGGCGTCACCCGCACTCGGTGCGGGCCCTTGCAGCCTGACGCAGCAGGCGATGCATGTTGCCGGCCATGCTCAAGCCGTCAGGATTCGGAGTTGTTCGGCGATCTCGCTGTTCTTAGACGAGGCGAGGAGGGCCGAGAGGGCAAGGCGAGCCTTGCGGGCGCTAAGGTCGTGTATCGTAATAACGCCGGCTGCTTCGAGACTTGCCAGACTGCCCACAAATTCGTAGCTCGCATGAACTGGCCCGGTGGCGCAGCTGCTGACGATCGCAACCGGTATACCCCGTGAAGTAATATGCGGGATGACGTCCAGCCACCCTGGAGGTACATGACCTCGCCCCAGCCCATCGATTACCAGGCCGGCGGCCCCTCTATCGACCGCGGCTTCAAGCAGATCTGGTGGTGCGCTAAGATAGGCGGGCAGGATATCGACCCTTGGCAGCGTGGCGTCGGCGGGTAGTTCCACCACTGCGGAACGAGCAGGGCGCATAGAGATGCTCACCCGTGTCCCGTCGATATAGCCAATTGGGCCAGTCTCCGGTGCGGCGAAGCCATTTACCTGGAAGCTGCTAACTTTTCTTACGTGTCTGGCAGAAAAAATCGACTGGTTGAACACTACTAGAGTCCCGAGGCCGCAGGCCCTATCATTGGCGGCTACGATGATTGCGTCGGCGATGTTGCGAAACGCATCTGTTCCAGGTTCATAGGGCGCGCGCTGCGAGCCGGTCAGCACAACGGTGGGCGAGGCCGGCAGCATGATGTCGAGGAAATAGGCAGTTTCTTCGAGAGTATCGGTGCCATGGGTGATGACGATGCCCGCCACATCGGAAGATTCAGCCAAAGCCAGACACTCCTGGCGCAGGCGCATCAGGTCATAGAGGGTAATGGCGTTGCTGGGCTTCTGAAGCAAGGAGCGGACCTCGACCTCGATATCCGCATCTGCTGACAGCGAGGCCTGGCGCATCAAGTCTTCGCCTTGCAGCGCCCCCGAGCGGCTGCGGCCGGAGGTATCCAGGCTGCTGGCGATGGTGCCGCCGGTAGTCATTACCAAGACTCTAGCTTTTGTCATTATAGCCACCGTGTTGGGCATGGAGCTTTGGTGCCAAGCATGGCGCTTCAGTGTTAAGACATCTGATGTCTGTTGTCTACGGGCATGCTAGGCTTAATTTTGAGTTGTCTGCAAGCGAGACATGGCAGAACGTTCAACGATTCGACATCGATAGCCGGCTGCTTGAAGCGCAATCCACTGGCGGACAGACAGTTTTTCGATGCGACATGCCATGCCACGGAGAGACACCATCAAGAGATACCACCAAGAGATGTCAGCATGAGCCTGAAACACCAACACGCACTGCCACCCACCCTCATGGAGAGTTTTGGCACTTCGATGGAGCGCAAATCCGTCGCTCTGCAACTGCTGGAGCGCATCAAGGGGGCCCTGATTCGTGGCGAGCTGCAGCCAGGCGACTATCTGCCATCGGAAACCGAGCTGACTCATAGTCTGGGGATCGGGAAGTCGAGCGTTCGCGAGGCGATCAAGATGCTCCAGGCCATCGGCATCGTAGAGGTGAGGCGGGGACATGGCACCATGATTCGCCGTGAGCCGGGCGACCCCCTGGTGGATCCAATGGCTTTTGGCATGATCCTGGCGCGGGGCATGACGCGTGATGTACTTGAGTTCCGCAAGATGTTTGAGCCTGCCTATACCCTGCAGGCCATGCAGAATGCGCGGCCTGAAGATCACGCCAGTATCCAGCAGGCCATTGATGCCATGGCGTCGGCAATCGCTAACGGTGATCAGACGGCACGACACGATGCCGCCTTCCATCGCGCTATCCTGCGGGCCACCCACAATCCGATGACGATTCGGGTGGGGAAAACCCTGATCCAGTTGATTGAAGCGGCCTTGGAGACCTCTATGCAAATGAAGCCAGAGGTTGCCCTGAAAGATCACAAGGCGATCTATATCGCTTTTCAAGCCGGCGATGAGGAAGGAGTGAAAGAAGCCATCAAGATCAGTAGCGAGAGCTGGGAGACTAATTTGACTTACGTTGGGTGACCTTCCCCAGTAATTGGTACAAGAGCTGTATCGCCAGGGTAAATTGCCTTCTAGGGCACAGGCATATGGCCGATATCGCGCAGCGCCATACGCGCGGCCATTAGACCGGTGCGCCGCGGTAGTAATGCCATAAAAAAAGCGCGCCGGCGCTGCGGTGGGGCGCCCAGTGCTCCACCAGGCGTCGGGACTGGCCGGGGGTGGGGCGGTCATCCAGCTTTTTGAGCTTTCCCAGGGCGACGCGCAGCGCCAGGTCGTCGGCGGGGAATATATCGTCCCGCTCAAGCGAGAACATCAGGTAGATCTCCGCGCTCCAACGGCCAAAACCGCGTAGAGCGGTGATGGCGGCAATAGCGTCGGCGTCACTCATGCTCTCCAGCGCGGCGGCGCTGAAGGTGCCGGCGAGCTCGGCTTTGGCCAGCCCTTGGGCATACTCCACCTTGCGCCAGGAGAGCCCGGCGTCGCGCAGCGTCTGGCCGTCGACGCCGGCGACAGCGCGGGCACTGAGTGCCGGCAGGCGCTCGCGCAGGCGACCCATGATGGCGCGGGCGGCCTCAGTGGAAATCTGCTGGCTGACAATGGTGCCCAGCAGCGTGGCAAAGCCCTTGTCACGCCGACGCGGGGAGGGGATACCCACCTGCGTTAGCGCCCGTGCGATGTCGGCGTCCCGTGTGGCCAGCGCCTGCATGGCGTGCTCAAGGGCATGGTGGGGCATGGCGCTTCCCTTCTCGGCGCTTAGTCACCGAAATAGGTGGCGTGAATCTCGTCGTAGGTGCCGTTGTCCTTGAGCGTCTCAAGCGCCGCGTTGAAGGCGTTGGCCAGCTCTTCATCGCGTTTGCGGAAGGCCATGCCGAAACCGTCGCCGAAGTACTTCTTGGGCTCGGTGATCATCTCGCCGATCACCCGGTAGTCGCCGGCCTCGCTGTCGAGCAGGGTGGACTTGCCGATGGGGTAGTCGAGAAAGACGATATCCAGACGGCCGGAGTCCATGTCCAGCACCATGTCGTCGGCGGTGGAGTAGCGGTTCACGTCGGCGACGCTGCCGTACAGGTCGGTGGCGTAGTTGTCCTGCAGGGTGCCGCGCTGCACGCCGATGGTCATACCCTTGAGGGAGTCGCTGTCGGGCGTCTCTATCGTCGTGTCGGCCGGACCGAACCAGGCGGAAGGCGGCGTGATGTAGGGGTCCGAGAACAGCACCTGCTCGCGACGCTGATCGTTGATGGTCATCGACGACATGATGGCGTCGTACTTGCGCGCCAGCAGGCCGGGGATGATGCCGTCCCAGCCCTGCACCACCCACTCGCACTGGATGCCGACTTCGGCGCACAGCGCATTGCCCAGGTCGATATCGAAGCCGGTCAGCTCGCCGTCCGGCGTGCGGTATTCCATGGGCTCGTAGGGCACGTCGACGGCGATGCGAACATCGCGAATCTCGGCATTGGCGGTCGCGGCGACCAGTGCGGCTCCCAGAACGCCAATGCTAAAAATCTTCTTTAGAGTCATGAAACTATCCCTTTGTTATATTGAAAATATCACCGTCAAGGTGGCGACCCGTCCAGCATAGCCGATGGTGAAACGGGTAGGAAGCGCCCAAACAAACGTTAGTTTTCAACCCTTGTCTGCGCTTCGCTCAGCCGGAGACCGGCTTGAGGTGGGCCAGCAGCTTCTTCTCCAGGTAGCGGAAGAAGTAGAGGATGGCGAAGGTCAGGCACAGATAGATCGCCGCCACGAATAGAAAGGCGTCGAAAGGCGCATAGAAGCGCGCGTAGACGAAGCGCGCCGCGCCGGTCAGATCCATGATGGTCACTACGCTGGCGATGGCGCTGGCGTGCAGCATGAAGATCACTTCGTTGCCGTAGGCGGGCAGGGCGCGGCGGAAGGCGCTGGGCAGCACGATGCGGCGCAGCATCAGGCGCTGGCTCATGCCGTAGGCGCGCGCCGCCTCGATTTCACCCTTGGGCGTGGCCTTGATGGCGCCGCGGAAGATCTCGGTGGTGTAGGCGGCGGTGTTGAGGGTGAAGGCGATCAGCGCCGGCACGAAAGGTTTTTCCAGAATCACCCACAGCCAGGTCTCCTGAATGCCGTCGACGAACACCACGCCGTAGTAGATCAGGTAGAGCTGCACCAGCAGCGGCGTGCCGCGAAACAC
This sequence comes from Halomonas sp., assembly GCA_035459605.1. Lineage (GTDB taxonomy): Bacteria > Pseudomonadota > Gammaproteobacteria > Pseudomonadales > Halomonadaceae > Halomonas. The sequence continues at coordinate 9,208 of DATHXP010000145.1, forward strand.
ATAGCAATAAAAGAATATCGGCAGCTGAATCCAGGCGCGTTTGGAGCCGCGGCCGATGGATAGCGGCACCGCCAGCACCAGGCCGATGATCAGCGACAAAAACACCAGCTGGACGGTAGTGACCAGCCCATCGCCGTAGTAGCTAAGCGTCTGCAGGGTAAAGATGCTGTTGTTGGCCAGCAGCGCATCCAGCCAGTTCATCAGAGTTTCCATCAGTCTGACTCCGCATAGCCGACATCGTAGCGCTTCTGCAGCCGGGCAAAGCCCCACTCGGAGACGCTGGCGATCAGCAGATAAATGATGGCGACGATGATCATGAAGGTGAAGGGTTCACGGGTGGCCTTGGAGGCTTCCGCGGCCACGCGCACCATGTCGGAAAGGCCGATGATCGATACCAGAGCGGTGGTCTTGAGCAGCACCATCCAGTTATTGGAAAGGCCCGGCAGGGCGTGGCGCATCATCAGCGGGAAGCGGATGCGTCGAAATACCAGCCACTGGCTCATGCCGTAGGCGCGTCCGGCTTCAATCTGGCCGCTGTCCACGGCGAGAAAGGCGCCGCGAAACGTCTCGCCCATATAGGCGCCGAAAATCAGCCCGATGGTAAGCACGCCGGCGACAAACTCGTTGACGTTGATGAAAATATCCACGTTGAACTGATCATAGAGCCAGTCGGTGAACATGTTGATGCCGATCTGGCCGCCGAAGAACAGCAGCATCATCAGCACCAGGTCTGGCACGCCGCGAATAATGGTGGTGTAGAGCGTGCCCAGGCGATGCAGCAGCCAGCTGCGCGACATCTTGGCGCTGGCGGTAAGCAGGCCCAGAAAGATGGCCAGAATCAGCGACAGCACCGACAGCTCAATGGTGACCAGGGCGCCCTCCAGCAGGCGCGGGCCGTAGCCGTGTAAGTTGATCATTGTGCACTCCTTGTCGGCAGGCTCAGTGTTTGGGCGCCAGGAACCGCTTCAGCCGTTCGGAGCGCGGATTGCCCAGCACCTGAGCCGGCGGTCCGGCCTCTTCGACCTGGCCCTCGTGCAGGTAGACCACCTGGGTGGAAACGTCTCGGGCAAAGGCCATTTCGTGGGTCACCAGAATCATGGTGCGGCCCTCCTCGGCTAGAGCGCGAATGACCTTGAGCACGTCACCGACCAGCTCGGGGTCGAGCGCCGAGGTGGGCTCGTCGAACAGCATCACCTCGGGGTCCATGGCCAGGGCACGGGCGATGGCGCCGCGCTGCTGCTGGCCGCCGGACAGCTGGGCCGGATAGTAGTCGGCGCGAGCGGCAAGGCCGACCCGTTCAAGCAGCTGTCGGGCATGCTCGACGGCCTGTTTCTTCGACTTTCCGAGCACGTGCACCGGCGCTTCGATGACGTTTTCCAGAAGCGTCATGTGGGCCCACAGATTGAAGCTTTGAAACACCATGGAGAGCTTGGCGCGCATGGCCACCACCTGGTTCCAGTCCGCCGGCTCGCGCCCGTGGCGCGTCTGCTTGAAGCGAATCGGCTCGCCGTGAACGATCAGTTCGCCATCGTCGGGCTGCTCCAGCAGGTTCATGCAGCGCAGGAAGGTGCTCTTGCCCGAGCCGGAGGCGCCGATCAGCGTGATCACGTCGCTTTTCCTGGCCTGCAGGGAGAGGCCCTTGAGAACTTCGGTGTCGCCGAAGCGCTTGGTGATATTGCGCACTTCCAGCGGAATGGGGGTTTCGGCCATGGATCAAAACTCCAGTACAGGGAGCGTCAGGCCGTCGGCGTGACATGACGATTGCCGATCGATAGCCGTTGATCGGTAAGCAGGCCGACAGCAAGACGTGAAAAAGGATGCGATTCTATCAGGCTCGAGAGTTGACGGCAGTCGGGATCGGGCTGCCGGGCTCGTTTCTATTAACTCGGCAATCAAAGAGGTCATCCTGACCTCTTTGATTATCGCCTGCGCAGCACGGGCGCAGAGGTGTGAATCTGCTGGTGCTGAGCTGTCTCGCGCCGGCCTTTCGACCGGCGGCGGTACAACCCTGTACCGCAATTAACCCGACATAAATGCTTGCCGGGTTAATAGTGTCGGCGGCGTCGGTGTTTAGTTGAGTTTTTGGCATCTTCAATTTCTCCATCATTGTTGTTGTATGAGGCTGTTGCCTGCGGCTGCTGTTTAGCCAGGCTCGGGTTGCGGTGCTGAGCTGACCAGCAGGGCCGCCCGGGCGCCGAGCTCTACCCCGGTGTTGGGAAAAACCACCCGCAGCGGCGTGTCTCCGACCACGAAGCCACCGGCCTTGGCGTCTGTGGCCAGCTGAGTGCCGGGGGGAAACTCGCTGAAGTTGGGCGTATCCTCGGCAAAGCACAGGCGGAAATCTTCGGAGTGACGCATCAGCTCATGTTCCACCTGAAAGAACGCCAGCGCGTCCGGCGCAGCGCGCACGGGTTCGCGGCCTTCGAGCAGCGCGTCCAGCAGCCTGCCCATGGGCGCCAGAGGCGCCAGGTCGTTTTCACCAAAGGGCCGCGCGCGGCCCAGCTCCAGCGTAAAGCCCTGGGCGCCGTGGTAGTGCTTGGAGTAGTGGGAGAAGGTCCAGCTGTGGATATGCTGATGCAGCACCGCCTGGATGCCCGCGCCGGCCAGCCACTCCCATTGACGATACTGCGTTCGCGTGTCGGCGAAAGGGTTGACCACGAAGCGCGGATAGCGGCTGTCGCGGATGGCGGTGTGCAGATCGTAGTGCAGCCGTTGCCGTGACGCGTGGCGTGCGAAAAAGGCGTCGACTTCACGCATCAGCGTGCGGGCGCGATCGGCCTCGCTGCCGGATGCGTCGAGGTCGCGGCGAAACAGGCGGTTGAGATTGGTATCGATGAAGCGGGTGCCGGTGCGAATCGCGGCCAGATTGCCCAGTATCACCAGCGCGGGCGCGCCAAGTCGCAGCAGGCCGGCTTCGAGCCGGGCCAGCGACTCCCCCAGCAGCTCGATAGGTGCGGTTTCGTTACCGTGGATGCCCGCCGAGATCACGCAGGCCGGTGCGCACTCTTTGCGGTGATCGGGATGGCGATCTTCAGGCTCTCCTTCAGCGCCGGCTTCGGTCGCGCCGGGCAACAGCTCAAGCAGCCCGGGCCCCAGCAGGCGGTAGCGCCCGCCGCAGACACGGCCACTGTCTCTATGAGCAATATTGTCCTCAGGCGCGTGCGCAGAGCCAGCTTTCAAGTCCTTTTCCAAACTAAGTTCCAGCCATTCAGCCAGCATGCTCTCCTCTCCATGGGCTTTATTCATCGACAGTCGCTGTCGATTATCGACGCTGTTATTGCATACTGTCACCGCCGCGGCCGTTACGCTCAAGCCCCGCTGTCGGCTGGGTGAAACTCTCGGTTGCGAAGCTGTAAGTTGCGCCTCGGCTATCCCGGGGTTCGCTCACAGAGTCAGGCATAAAAGATGGCGTGACATGCAAATCGCCTTGAATCAATACCTTGGCAGAATAGGGGAGGCGTCGTGATCTCGGTATCCTAGAGTTATCAGCTCGTCAGCCATCAGGAAGCCTGCCATGACCGATCACGCCCACCGTCTCAACGCGCACTATGATGCCCTTGCCGGCACCCATGAAGGAAGTTTACGCCAGCGGCTGCAGCGAGCATTCCGCGAAGCGGGGTGTGATCCAGACCGGCTGACGCTGGATGCGAGTGCCGGTATCGACCAGCTGCATCTGGGCGGGCGTCGTGCCAGCCGCAGCCTGGCGCGGCTGGGCAAGCTCAGCCCAGGCGCGCGCGTGCTGGACGTGGGCTGCGGCACCGGCGGTGCCAGCCGCCTGCTGGCCGACGAACACGGCGTCGAAGCCATCGGCGTGGACATTACCGCGGCTTTTATAGAGGTTGCCGAATGGCTCAGTCAAGCCACCGGGCTTGCCCAGAAAACGCGTTTTCTATGCGCCGATGCGGCCCGGGTGCCGCTAGCCGATGGTGAGATAGACGTCATCTGGTGTCAGCATGCGCTGATGAACATGCCGGATGCGGCGGCAGTGCTGGCCGAATGGCGACGTCTGCTGGTCCCCGGCGGGCAGGTGCTGCTGCACGAGGTGGTGGCCGGTGACAACCCCGCGCCGCTGGCGCTGCCGGTACCCTGGGCGCGAAGCGCCGCTACCAGCCATCTGACGACGCGCACTCGGCTCGAGTGCATGCTGGCTGACGCAGGCTTCGTGGCCGGGCAGGTCGACGACGTCACTGCCGCGGCGCTGGACTGGCGGCGCAAGCACGGGCGGCGCGAGAAGGCCGCTGGCGGGACCGCCCAGCCGCTGGCGAAAGGTCCCGCGCTGCCGGGGCCGGCGCTGATTTTTGGCGAGCAGTTCGTGCAAATGGGCAAGAATCTGGCTGCCAACCTGGCCGATGATCGGGTGCGGATCATTGAAGGCGTATGGCACAAGGGTAAAGTTTAGCCGCGGCGGACATGGCGACACCTCTTTGCTTAGCCAGGGGCAAGTTCCTTGGCCATACTCAGGTCAATTCAGGTAATGTTCAGGTAACAGTGTGCGGCGGGGCTTGACTGTCTGGTGCAGGAACTGCTTCAGGAAGCAGAGGAGCCATACCCTTGAACGTGCTGATGTTTACCAACACCTACCTGCCGATTGTCGGCGGCGTCAGCGAGTCGGTGCAGCGGCTCAAGCGCCAGCTCCAGGCCGCCGACCATCGGGTGCTGGTGGTCGCGCCGCGCTTGAAAGGCCAGCCTAAGCACGAAGAGGACGTGGTGCGGGTGGCAGCGGTGCAGCACTTCAACGGCAGCGACTTTTCCCTGCCGGTGCCAATTGCCGGCCAGCTGTATGACGCCATCGAGGCCTTCGAGCCGGACCTGGTGCACTCCCACCATCCGTTTCTGCTCGGCGATACGGCGGCCCGGGCCGCCGAGACCTACGGCCTGCCGCTGGTGTTTACCCACCATACGCTGTATGAGCATTACACCCACTACGTGCCGGGCGATTCGCCGCGCATGCAGCGCTTCGCCATTGCCCTGGCGACGCAGTACACCTGGCTGTGCGATCGAGTGATAGCTCCCAGCGAGAGCATTCGTCAGCTGCTGGTGCAGCGCGAGGCCAATCCGGCGCTGGAGGTCGTGCCCAGCGGCGTGGATACCGCGAGCTTTGCTGAAGGCGATGGCCGGGCGGTGCGCCTTGAGCACGCGATTCCCGAGGGCGCCTGCGTATTCGGCCACGTGGGACGCCTGGCGCGGGAAAAGAACCTGCCCTTTCTGGCCGAGGCGGTGTGTCGAGCGCTGGTCGAGGATGAGCGGGCGCACTTCCTGGTGGTGGGTGACGGCGACGCCGCCGGGGAAATGCAGCGAATTGCCCGGGCCTACCGTGTCGTCGAGCGCGTTCACTTCAGCGGCCGCCTGCACGGCCAGGCGCTGATCGATGCCTATCACGCCATGGACGTCTTTGCGTTTGCCTCGCACAGCGAAACCCAGGGCATGGTCATCGCCGAGGCCATGGCGGTGGGCCTGCCGGTGGTGGCGGTGAGTGCCCCGGGCGTGTCCGAGATAGTGCGCGACGGCGAGAACGGGCGCCTGCTGGAGCACGATGACGCCGATGCCCTGGCGACGGCCCTGCTGGAGCTGACCGACCCGGGGCATCGCGAGCCGCTGCGCCAGCGCGCGCGGGCCACGGCCGACGACTATGACGAGCGCCGCTGCGCCGAGCGCTGCCTGGCGCTGTATCGCGAGGTCATTGCCCGGGGCGGGCCCTTCACCCACGCCGACGACGGCGGTTGGGATCGCGTGCGTAGCCGCCTCGAGGCGGAGTGGCAGATGCTGTGCTATCGCGGGCGGCTGCTGCGTCACCTGGTGCAGGAGGAGTGGCAGCTCGAGCGCCCCGACTGGTGGCCAAGCGTATCGCGCGAAGAGACCGAGCGGCCGCCGCAGGAGTGACGGCTGCTCAGGTGCTGTGACGGGCGCTCCAGCGCCTGAGCAGCCACAGCATGCCGATACCGACCAGCAGCCCCAGCACTGCCAGGGCGATCTCGCGCTGACTGCTGGCAGTGGCCAGCTCGCCCAGCTGGCTGCCCAGCAGCGTCACTGCGGCAAGCCCCGGAACGATGCCCAGCGTCGAGCCGATCATGTAGTCGCGAAAACGCAGACGGAAGGCCCCCGCCATCATGTTGGTGAGGGTGAAGGGCGCCAGCGGCAGCAGGTTGACCAGCACCATGGTGCGGATGCCCCGGCCCGCCAGGTAGCGCGACAGCCCCTTGAGGTGCTTGCCGCCGTGGCGCATCAGCGCCTCGCGGCCGATGCGTCGGCCCACCCACCAGTCCAGCATTGAAGCGCTCAGGGTGCCGGCCAGGGCATAGCCGAAGCCCCACCAGGGGCCGAATATCAGGCCGGTCAGCGCCACCATCAGGCTCAGCGGAAACATCACCAGCGACGCCGCGGCATACAGGCCCATGACCACCAGCACGGCCCAGGGCTTGTCCTTCCAGGCAAGCGACCCCCGCGCCATGGCCATCAGCGTATCCACGCCAAGCAGATCTTGACTGGCCAGCCACTGCCACAGCAGGCCGAGCGCTGCCAGAGCGGCTACCAGAGCGGCGACGAGGGTGAGGTGACGTGGCATAGTTAAAGCGTTTTCACATAGCTGCTTAGCGCCTCCAGCGCGGCCTCGATGGCGCTATCGTCCAGGTCACGGTGGACCACCAGCCGCGTGGAGTAGAGCAGCTCGATCAGGATATTGCGCTCCTTGAGCCAGCGGCGCAGCGGCTCGATATGCGCTTCGGGCACGCGCATAAACACCATGTTGGTGGCCCGGTAATCCACGCCGAGCGGCGCCAGTCCGGCGATGCCCTCGGCCAGCCGCCGGGCGCGGCGGTGGTCCTGCTCCAGATCGTTAACGTGATGTTCGAGCGCATAGTGGCAGGCGGCGGCCACCACGCCCGCCTGGCGCATGCCGCCGCCCAGCATCTTGCGCCAGCGGCGAGCCTCATCGATCAGCGCCTGCGAGCCTGCCAGCGCCGAGCCCAGCGGCGCGCCCAGCCCTTTGGAGAAGCACAGCGATACCGTGTCAAAGGGAGCGCACAGCGCGGCCAGCGGGGTGCCGGTGGCTACCGCGGCGTTGAACAGGCGCGCGCCGTCCAAGTGGGTGGCCAGGCCGTGCTCCCGGGCCAGGTCGGTTGCCGCCTGCACGTAGTCGGCGTCGAGCACCCGGCCGCCGATGGTGTTTTCCAGCGCCAGCAGGCGGGTGCGGGCAAAGTGGAAGTCGTGGGGCTTGATGGCCGCGCGGATAGAGTCCAGCGGCAGCGAGCCGTCGGCCGCATGGGCGATCGGCTGGGGCTGAATGCTGCCCAGCACCGCGGCGCCGCCGCCTTCGTATTTGTAGGTGTGCGCCTGCTGGCCGGCGATATATTCGTCGCCGCGCTGGCAGTGGGCGAGCAGGGCGGCCAGATTGCTCTGGGTGCCGCTGGGAAAGAGCAGCGCGGCGGCCTTGCCGGTTCGTTCGGCCAGGGCGGCTTCTAAGCGCGCCACGCTGGGGTCGTCACCCAGCACATCGTCGCCGACCGGGGCGCTTGCCATGGCGGCGCGCATGGCCTCGGTGGGGCGGGTCACGGTATCGCTGCGTAGGTCGATCATGGATGGCAACCTTGCCTGTGGGGTGTGTGGCTGCGTCAGCGCCGTTCGCCGGGTGAGACGCGAGCGCCGCCGGCGTCGTATCGTGCCAGGGGATCCTGGCGAAAATAGCGCCGCAGCAGATCATAGAGCTCAGGATAGGCGGCGTTAAGCCGTTCGGGCGTGCTAAAGAAAATTTCGCAGGCCACCGCAAAGCATTCGCCGGGGTGGCTGGCGGCGTAGGCGTCGATGGGGGTGGCCTCGCCGCGGGCGAGGTGGGCCTGAAGGTCGTCCCACACCGCGGTGAACACGCGGTGCCATTCGCGCGGGTCGAGATCGGCGGACAGCGGCGGAAAACCGTCGGCGTCCGGCGAGTTGCCCATGTCGAGCTTGTGGGCGAATTCGTGAATCAGCACGTTGAAGCCGTTGCGCCCGCCGCTGGCCGCAAGGTCGGGCCAGGCCACCACGACCGGCCCCTGGTACGAGGTCTCGCCGACGCGCTGGTGCTCATATTCGTGCATCACGCCGTAGTCGTCGACTTCTTCGACCCGCCGATGGAAGGCCTCCGGCAGAATCAGCAGCTCGTGCACGTTGGCGAACGCTTCGCGATGGTCGCTTTCGCTCCAGCCCAGCGTCAGCAGGCAGACCTGGGCGGCAATCGCCAGGCGCTCGGCGGCGTCGAGCTCAATCTCGTCGGCCAGCGCCGGATGCAGGCTCAGACGCTTGCTGTGTACGAAATGCCAGGCGCGCTCGCCGAGGCGGCGAGCGTCCTGCCCGTCAAGCCCGGCCAGCAGCGGCAAACGCGCCATGACGCGCTGCCAGTCGGCCTCGGGCAGCGGGTGTTGGGCAGCGAAGCGTCGCTTCCGCCAGCGTCTCAGCGCGCTCAGCATGGCTCAGCTGGCGTCAGCGCAGCTGGCTGTCCTTGCTGCCGCGGCGGTTGAAGCCGCGGTTAACCTGCTGACGGTCGCGTTCGGCCTGACACGACAGGCACAGCTGCACGCCGGGCACCGCCTGACGGCGCGCCTCGGGAATCGGTTCGTCGCACTCCTGGCAGAAATGCGCGCTCTCGCCCTGGGGGAGCTCGCGGCGCGCGCGCTCAAGCTCGTCGCTGATGCTATCGTCGATCTGCTGCTGGACGTCGCCGTCTTTTGACCATCCACCTGCCATATCAACACCTCGTCGTGCCATGCTGGCTAGCCGTGTCATTCAGTTTCTGAATATAGCATTCACCAACCGTCGCTGGCTTGTCAAAGGCCGCTTCCGGCTGTTTCAGAAGCGGCC